>NZ_JAMYVQ010000005.1:0-280098 GCF_040324155.1 Mesorhizobium sp. M0011
CCGCCTTCAAAGGCCGCCTGCCGATAAACCTCAATTCCTCCAGCTCCCGGAACTAGTGTCACCCTTTTTCCCCCTCTTTGGCTTTTTTAGCTGCACAACAGGGCGGCCGCGCAAACGCGCCCGCTTGCATGTTTAGAGCCCGGAGCTTATCTCGTGAGCTTCGGTGAAACGCGCCGCCTGACCTCAGGGCCATCAAGCGTTACCAAGCGGAGAATCAGGCATGGCTTCGGCTGCTGAACAATTAGCCTCGAATCTGAATTTCTCGGCCTTCGCCAAGGCGGAGGATTTGAAGAAGCGCATCTGGTTCACGATCGGCGCGCTGCTCGTCTATCGCCTCGGCACCTACATCCCGCTTCCCGGTATCAATCCCGACGCCTTCGCCCAGGCCTTCTCTTCGCAGAGCAAGGGCGTGCTCGGCATGTTCAACATGTTCGCCGGCGGCGCCGTGCAGCGCATGGCGATCTTTGCGCTCGGCATCATGCCTTATATCTCCGCGTCCATCATCATGCAGTTGATGACCTCGGTCATCCCGTCACTGGAAGCGCTGAAGAAGGAAGGCGAACAGGGCCGCAAGGTCATCAACCAATACACGCGCTACGGCACCGTGCTGCTTGCGCTGGTTCAGGCCTATGGCATTTCTGTCGGTCTGGAAGGCGGCAACGGCATCGTCAGCGATCCCGGCATGTTCTTCCGCATCTCGACCGTCGTCACGCTGGTCGGCGGCACCATGTTCCTGATGTGGCTGGGCGAGCAGATAACCGCGCGCGGCATCGGCAACGGCATTTCGCTGATCATCTTCTCCGGCATCGTCGCCGGCCTGCCGCACGCCATCTCCGGCACGCTGGAGCTTGGCCGCACCGGCGCGCTGTCGACCGGCCTGATCCTGGCGATCATCGTGCTGGCCGTCGTCGTCATCGCACTCATCGTGTTCTTCGAGCGCGCCCAGCGCCGCTTGCTGATCCAGTATCCGAAGCGCCAGGTCGGCAACCGCATGTTCCAGGGCGATACCTCGCATCTGCCGCTGAAGCTCAACACGTCGGGTGTCATTCCGCCGATCTTCGCCTCGTCGCTGCTGTTGCTGCCGGCCACCGTCGCGGGTTTCTCGCAGACGACCAACATGCCGGCCTGGGCAAGCACCATTCTGGCTGCACTCGGACATGGCCAGCCGCTCTACATGGCATTCTATGCGGCGATGATCGCGTTCTTCGCTTTCTTCTACACTGCGATTGTCTTCAACCCGAAGGACACCGCCGACCAGCTCAAGAAGCATTCAGGCTTCATCCCGGGTTATCGTCCGGGCGAGCGCACCGCCGATTACATCGATTACGTTCTCACCCGCATCACCGTCGTCGGCGCCATCTATCTGGTGCTGGTGTGCCTGCTGCCGGAGTTCCTGATCTCGGCGACTGGCGTACCATTCTACCTTGGTGGCACATCGCTTCTGATCGTGGTCAGTGTCACGCTCGATACGGTTGCGCAGATTCAGGGCCACCTGATTGCGCACCAGTATGAAGGCCTGATCAAGAAGTCGAAGCTGCGCGGGGGGAAGAAAGCCAGATGAGGTTGATATTGCTTGGGCCGCCAGGAGCGGGCAAGGGGACGCAAGCACAAAGACTGGTAGAAAAACACGGCATACCCCAGCTCTCGACGGGCGACATGCTGCGTGCTGCCGTCCAGGCAGGCACCGAAGTCGGCAAGCGCGCCAAGGCGGTGATGGATGCCGGTGAACTGGTGTCCGATGCGATCGTCAACGCGATCGTCGCCGAGCGTATCGATCAGCCCGACTGCGCCAAGGGGTTCATCCTCGACGGCTATCCGCGGACCCTGGTGCAGGCGGATGCGGTCGAGCAGATGCTGTTGGATCGCTCCCAGGCCCTCGACGCCGTCATTGAGCTCGTGGTCGACGACAAGGCTCTGGTTGGCCGGATCGTCAAGCGCGCCGACGAGGCGCAGGCAGCCGGCCTTCCCGTTCGCAAGGACGACAACCCGACGGTGTTCGAAGAGCGCCTGAGGGAATACTACAAGAAGACGTCGCCGCTGATTGGCTACTACTATGCCAAGGGCAAGCTCCGCAGTGTCGACGGCATGGCCGATATCGACGCCGTGACGGAACAGATCGAAGCGGTGCTCAAGGACGCAGTGCGGGGAAATTAACGATTGCACTTGACGGAAGCGGTTCGCTGCGGTATGGCGGCCCGTCTTCCTATCAGGCATGAGCTTTGCTTGTCCGCAAGGGCAAGGCAGCCGCATTGAACTGGAAACTCCCGCATGGGCCGGCCTCCACCGGACGCGGGGCAACTTAAGACAGCGCCGTGCCCGCCTCGTTTTTGAGGATTGGCCGGCCCACATGGAGAAGGGAAGAACATGGCTCGTATAGCCGGCGTCAACATTCCGACCAACAAGCGCGTTGTCATTGCGCTTCAGTACATTCACGGCATTGGCAAGCGGTTCGCCCAGGAGATCGTCGACAAGGTCGGCATCCCGGCCGAGCGCCGCGTCAACCAGCTGACCGACGCGGAAGTGCTGCAGATCCGCGAAACCATCGACCGCGATTACCAGGTTGAAGGCGACCTGCGCCGCGAAGTCTCTATGAACATCAAGCGCCTCATGGACCTCGGCTGCTACCGCGGCCTGCGTCACCGCCGCTCGCTGCCGGTCCGCGGCCAGCGCACGCATACCAATGCGCGCACCCGCAAGGGCCCGGCCAAGTCGATCGCCGGCAAGAAGAAGTAATTTGTTAGGGGAATAAGGGAGTAGGGGAGTAAGGCAGTAGGGAATGCTCATCAATCGGGCCGCACTTTTCCCTACTCCCTTACTGCCCTATTCCCCTACTCCCTTACGAAGGTGGAGCCGCTGGCATTACGGCGGTGTAGAGATCAACTGAAAGGACTATCATGGCCAAGGAAGCCGCTCGTGTTCGCCGTCGCGAACGCAAGAATATCTCGTCGGGCGTTGCCCACGTCAATTCGACCTTCAACAACACGATGATCACCATCACCGACGCGCAGGGCAATTCGATTGCCTGGTCGTCGGCCGGTGCCCAGGGCTTCAAGGGTTCGCGCAAGTCGACCCCGTTCGCTGCCCAGATGGCTGCCGAGGATGTTGCCAAGAAGGCCCAGGAACACGGCATGCGCATGCTCGAAGTCGAGGTCTGCGGGCCCGGCTCCGGTCGTGAATCGGCACTGCGCGCCCTGCAGGCCGCCGGCTTCACCATCACGTCGATCCGTGATGTGACGCCGATCCCGCACAATGGCTGCCGCCCGCGCAAGAAGCGTCGCGTCTAAGCATTTACCGAACGCCGCGCGAGCGCCCTTGGGCGCTCCTCCGCGGCATTCCAGGTCGCCCGCCACGATTGGATGGTGGCGGGTCAACGGAAGGAAAGCATCATGATCCAGAAAAATTGGCAGGAACTGATCAAGCCGAACAAGATCGAGTTCTCGTCGAAGAAGAAGACGCTGACCACGCTGGTCGCCGAGCCTCTCGAGCGTGGCTTTGGCCTGACGCTGGGCAACGCGCTGCGCCGCGTGCTTCTGTCTTCGCTGCGCGGTGCGGCTGTTACCGCCGTGCAGATCGACGGCGTTCTGCATGAATTCTCGTCCATCGCCGGTGTGCGCGAGGACGTGACCGACATCGTCCTCAACATCAAGGAAATCGCCATCCGCATGGAAGGCGATGGTCCCAAGCGCATGGTCGTTCGCAAGCAGGGACCGGGTGCGGTTCTCGCCGGCGACATCCAGACGGTTGGCGACGTCGAGATCCTCAACCCCGACCACGTCATCTGCACGCTGGACGAAGGCGCTGAAATCCGCATGGAATTCACCGTCGACACCGGCAAGGGTTACGTGCCGGCCGACCGCAACCGCGCCGAAGACGCGCCGATCGGTCTCATCCCGGTCGACAGCCTTTATTCGCCGGTCAAGAAGGTCTCCTACAAGGTCGAGAACACCCGCGAGGGTCAGGTTCTCGACTATGACAAGCTGACCATGACGATCGACACCGACGGTTCGATCACCGGCGAGGACGCGGTGGCTTTCGCCGCCCGCATCCTGCAGGACCAGCTCGGCTTGTTCGTCAACTTCGACGAGCCGCAGAAGGAAGTCGCCGCCGAGGCCGTCACCGAGCTCGCCTTCAACCCGGCGCTGCTCAAGAAGGTCGACGAGCTCGAGCTTTCGGTGCGTTCGGCCAACTGCCTGAAGAACGACAACATCGTCTATATCGGCGACCTGATCCAGAAGACCGAAGCCGAGATGCTCCGCACCCCGAACTTCGGCCGCAAGTCGCTGAACGAGATCAAGGAAGTCCTGGCGGCGATGGGCCTGCACCTCGGCATGGAAGTGCCGGACTGGCCGCCGGAAAATATCGAAGACCTCGCCAAGCGTTACGAAGACCAATATTGAGCATGAATTCCAAGGATGGGCGGCGTGGGCCGCTCGATCCGACGGTCATGCGGAAAACCATCAGAGGCCACGGCCTCTTGAACAACTGAAGAAGGAAAAGAGCCATGCGCCACGGTTTCAAAGGCCGTCGCTTCGCCCGAAGCATTAGCCATCGCAAGTCGATGTTCGCCAACCTCGCCGTGTCGCTGCTCGAGCACGAGCAGATCGTCACGACCTTGCCGAAGGCGAAGGACCTGCGTCCGATCGTCGAGAAGCTGGTGACGCTCGGCAAGCGCGGCGACCTGCACGCCCGCCGCCAGGTCATTGCCCAGGTCGGCAATGAAGGCGTCGTCAAGCGTCTGTTCGACACCATCGCGCCGCGTTACGCCAACCGCAATGGCGGCTATCTGCGTATCATGAAGGCGGGCTTCCGTCACGGTGACAACGCCGCCATGGCTGTCATCGAGTTCGTCGATCGTGACGTCTCGGCCAAGGGCGCCGGCGACCGCGCTCGCATCGAAGCCGAAGGTGCCGACGCGGATGCCGCAGCCGCATAAGGCTCGGTTTTCCCAATGAGTTCAAAGGGGCCTGCGGGCCCCTTTTTTGTTTGCCGATGTTTGCTGTCCATCGGCCAGCGCCAGGTACTGGCTTCAGCTCAACAGCTTCCAATTGAATGCACCCGGTACCTCTTCAGTCTTCGGGTAGGGGTATGAATAGATACTGTCGAGGACGGCTTGAGAATCGATTTTCGCCATCGATTGCGATGGGGAGGAGACGTTCAAATAGGTTTCGGCGTCTTGGTTGCCGATGAAGTCGGCAGCCACATGAAAATGTATCTGAATCGGTCCGGCGCAGATGTTCATTCCGATGTCATGGCCGGACGTCGCGTAGAAAACCTTGGCCTGATCTGGAGTCCAAAGGCCGGCACCCAGGAACTCTGATGGCTTTGTCTTTCCGCTGAACCCGTCCAGGGAGACTGCAAAGCGAGTGGTGAGAGCCTCCAAATCGCCTTTGAGGCAACTGGCCTGCTCAATTTGAAACCAGTTCATCTGGCGAGGCGGCGTGATATCAAAGGAAATTTCGAGCTTTCCGAACGTCCAGTAATCTGGATCGACATGCTCAGGCGTGCCGAGCACTTCGACAATCTCGGCCATTGTCATGTCGGGGGAGATCGGCCCCAAGCTGCCGGTCTTCAAAAAGTCACGGAAAGACAGGAGTTGTTTTTTCATCAGGGCCACGAGGTTTTCGGTTTCAAGGTCAGCTGTAGCTGTTTTGCTGCCCAAAATAATCGGATTTCAGCGGCTTAGCCTTTCATTTTGCACAATCGTCGGGACAATGCCCCCGAACTTGCCTTGGAGGATTCGCGAATGCGCGCCAGAAGACTGCCCTTTGTTCTGCTTTTCGCCGTCATGGCGTTTGCGGCCGCACCGGTGGTCAGGCAGGCATTGGCCGAGGAGACCAAGACCGATCCCGGCCTGTCCGATGTGCTGACCGACCTGCTGCATGGCGTCGAAGGCGAAAACGCCACGGCTGGTCCCGACAAGCGTGTGCCGTTCGGCCGCGAGGAGGTGCAATTGTCCTTTGCGCCGCTGGTCAAGCAGACAGCGCCGGCGGTGGTCAACGTCTATGCCTCGCAGACCGCCAAGGTCACGTCGCCTTTCGACGGCGATCCGTTCTTCGAGGAATTCTTCGGCCGCTCGCAGCCGCGTGCGCAGTCTTCGCTGGGCTCCGGCGTGCTGGTCGATCCGACCGGCGTCGTGGTCACCAATTACCACGTCATCAAGGATGCCGACCGGGTCAAGGTGGCGACGGCGGACGGACGCGAGTTCGACAGCAAGGTGCTGCTCAAGGACGAGACACTCGACCTAGCCGTGCTCAAGATCACCTCGGACAAGCCGTTTCCGGTCATCGCCATCGGCGATTCCGACGCGCTTGAGGTCGGCGACCTGCTGCTGGCCATCGGCAACCCCTTCGGCGTCGGCCAAACCACCACCAGCGGCATCGTCTCGGCACTGGCCCGCAGCCATATCGGCGTGTCGGATTCCAGTTTCTTCATCCAGACCGACGCCGCCATCAATCCGGGCAATTCCGGCGGTGCGCTGATCAACATGGGCGGCCAGCTGGTGGGCATCAACACCGCCATCTACAGCCGCAGCGGTGGTTCGATCGGCATCGGCTTTGCCATTCCCTCGAACATGGTTCGCGCTTTTGCCGACGCGGCCAAGGCCGGGCTCGACTTCTTCGAGCGGCCCTATGTCGGCGCCGAGTTCGAAGCGGTGACGCCGCAGATCGCCGAATCGCTCGGCATGGAGAAGCCGACCGGTGCGCTGGTCTCGTCGGTCGAAGCGACCGGTCCGGCCGCCAAGGCAGGGCTCAAGCCCGGCGACGTGGTGCTGCAGCTCAACGGCAAGCCGGTCGAGAGCATCGAAGCGCTGGACTACCGGATGGCGACGCTGTCGATCGGCACCACCGCCAATTTCGCGGTTTTGACCAAGGGCCAGCAAGCGGCGATGGATATAGCGCTGGAGCGTGCTCCGGAAGGCATGAAGGCTGCCGAGGTGACGCTGCATGGCCGCAGCCCGTTTTCGGGCGCCAAGGTCGCGGAGCTGTCGCCCCGGCTCGCGCAGCGGCTTGGCCTGCGCACGGACATCAAGGGCGTCACCGTGGTCGACATCAACCGCGATTCTCCGGCCGCCGATTTCGGCTTCCAGCCGGGCGACATCGTGCGTGAGGTGAACGGCACCACCATCGATACCGCGGCGACCCTGGAGCTGGCGGCCAAGACGGATACGCGCTGGTGGCGCTTTACCGTCGAGCGCGGCGGGCAGATAATGCGTCAGGTATTGCGTTATTAGGGCTGGGTTCCGTGCATTCGGGCTCATGCTCCAACGAAAAAGAAGTGCATGGCCGATCTGTTCAGCGTCGATGAACCGGAAAAGACGCCGCCCGGGCGGCCGCTGGCCGACAGGCTGCGGCCGAGAAACCTTGGCGAGGTCGTCGGCCAGGAGCATCTGACCGGCCCTGACGGCGCGCTGACCCGGTTGATCGGTTCCGGCTCGCTCGGCTCGATGATCTTCTGGGGGCCGCCCGGCACCGGCAAGACCACCGTGGCGCGCCTGCTTGCCGGCGAAACCAGCCTGGCCTTCGAGCAGATATCGGCTGTCTTTTCCGGCGTCGCCGACCTGAAAAAGGTGTTCGAAGCGGCCAAATTGCGCCGCACCAATGGCCGCCAGACCTTGCTGTTCGTCGACGAGATCCATCGCTTCAACCGTGCCCAGCAAGACAGCTTTCTCC
The DNA here is from genome assembly GCF_040324155.1 of Mesorhizobium sp. M0011. Taxonomy (NCBI): domain Bacteria; kingdom Pseudomonadati; phylum Pseudomonadota; class Alphaproteobacteria; order Hyphomicrobiales; family Phyllobacteriaceae; genus Mesorhizobium; species Mesorhizobium sp. M0011. The sequence goes on from NZ_JAMYVQ010000005.1 coordinate 7,671, forward strand.
CGGTCATGGAGGACGGGACAGTCGTGCTGGTTGGCGCTACGACCGAAAACCCGTCCTTCGAACTGAATGCCGCTTTGTTGTCACGCGCGCGCGTTCTGGTCTTCCATTCGCTTGGCGAGGAGAGCATCTCCAAGCTGATGGTGCGGGCGGAGGAGACCGAGGGCAGGGCGCTGCCGCTCGACGACGAGGCGCGGGCCATGCTCATCCGCATGAGCGATGGCGACGGCCGGGCCTCGCTGACGCTCGCGGAAGAAGTCTGGCGGGCAGCCAAACCCGGCGAGGTCTTCGATCCCGAGGGACTGCAGCGCATCGTCCAGCGCCGCGCGCCGATCTACGACAAGGGCCAGGACGGCCATTACAATCTGATCTCGGCGCTGCACAAATCGGTACGCGGTTCAGACCCTGACGCGGCTCTCTACTATCTCGCACGCATGTTCGATGCGGGCGAGGATCCGCTCTATCTAGGCCGCCGGCTGGTGCGCATGGCGATGGAAGACATCGGCCTTGCCGACCCGCAGGCGCTTGTCGTCGCCAATGCCGCCAAGGATGCCTACGACTATCTCGGCTCGCCCGAAGGCGAACTCGCCTTTGCCGAGGCCACCGTCTATCTAGCCACCGCGCCCAAATCCAACGCCGTCTACAACGCTTTCAAGGCTGCCACGCGGGCCGCCAAGGAACATGGCTCGCTGCTGCCGCCCAAGCACATCCTCAACGCGCCGACCAAGCTGATGAAAGCGGAGGATTACGGCGCCGGCTATCGTTACGACCATGACGAGCCGGATGCCTTTTCCGGGCAGGATTATTTTCCGGAGAAGATGGGCCGCCAGACCTTCTATGATCCGCCCGAGCGCGGCTTCGAGCGCGACATCAGGAAGCGGCTCGACTATTGGGCGAAGCTGCGCAAGGAGCGGGAATAGCGGGTTTGCGTGAGGCCGTTGACCAGATCCGCCAGGCAGCCAGCCGGCCACGATAGCAGGGCCGTTGTGTGGTAACCCAAAAAACCTTATCAAGGCGCACGGCCGGGCGGTGGCCGTTGCCTTGATTTGGGCACCTCATTCGCAACAGGATCGCGCTTCGCGCGTGGAAAAATGACAAAAACCCTTCGCAAATCCCTTCGCAAGTTCGCCATTGCCATCCCGCTTCTCGCCCTTGGCTTCTATTTCATTCCCATCCTGACGACGATCTTCATCATCTGCGGCCTGATCGACGTGCTGCGCAACGACCGCAAGGATCTGTCGCTGTTCTCAGGCTATTTTCTCGGCAACGGCCTGTTCACCTGGCTGCTTTCGCCGTTCAATCTGCTGGTCGACCTCTTGTGCTACAGAAATCCGGGCGTCTGGAAGCTGGAGCAGTTTCCCGCCGACTACCAGCGCGAGGTCAACGAGGTCCTGGACATCTTCAAAGCGCGCAAGGATGAGATCATCGCCGACATCGACGCCAATTTCGGCGCCGGCCGGCGCGGCATGTATGTCTACCAGTGGTACGGCAAGCACAGGATCGATAATGTCGCCGAGTTCAACAAGGATTTCAAATACATCAAGACCATAGCCGTTTCCGTCTTCAGCAAGCGCGAATCGACGTCCTGGCATTTCGGCCCGCTGCGGCTCAGCCTGCGCATCCTCTACAATCTGATCCCGGTGAAGTCGGAGATTTTCGTCGAGTGCGGCAACGTCAAGAATTACTGGTACGACAATCCGCTGTTCATCTTCGACGACACGCTGCTGCATCGCTCGGTCAACGAGTATGACGGCCGCCGCTACTGCGTGTTCATGGACATTATCAGGCCGTCTCCGGTTCCCCGTCTCATCGCGGGCATGCTCGCCATCGTCTCGGTCAGCGTCGAGCGCATCAATTCCATGTTCTACAAGAACTGGAAGATGATCGGCTCGACCAAGCCGAAAAATGCCGGGACGACCTGAGCTTTAGAGAACCGGCGCTGCCGGCGGCATTTGGGTGCTCCGCATGTGAGATTTGGCCCATCCTTGTGGCCGCTCATGCGCCGGAACGGCTGCTGGCTGCATGAACGGCGGCCCCGGGCTGACTTTGACAGTTCTGCCTCTCCCCTCCTGGCGGCTTCAAGTGACGAAGAACAGATCTCTCGGATTTTGGGCAACGACCTATGTGTGCACCGCTCTGCTGGGAGTTGCTCTTGCTCTCACCTATGTAGGGCTTGAACAGCCTGTCTATTACTGGGACTTCGCTGCCTATTTCGACACGTTCAGCCAGCAAGGCACGCTCTTGGTTCAGAGCCCTCTCGAATGGCTCAGCCACCTGAGAACCTCGATAGCCACGGATGACTACAGTGCGGCGATCCTGGTGCCGCTGATGCCGTTTCACATCATTTTTGGGGATTCGAGGTTTTCCTACATCGCCGGAACAGTCGCTGTTTATCTGGTCCCGACCGCTCTTCTCATCGGCAGAATAAGCTATCTGGAGGCGGCGACCGGAACATCTTCATGCCGAAGCTGGCTCACCGTATGGATTGCGGCCTTTCTCTACACGCCCTTCTGGGCGGCGACGCTCCGTGGGTTGCCTGACATTGCCGGCTGTTTCGCGCTTTGCGCGGCAACCTATTTTCTCTGGAAATCGAGGTTCCTGACCCTTGAACCGGTGATCAGCGGAATACGTGTCGGCGTATGCCTGTGGTTGGCATTCGTGCTGCGCCGCTGGTACGCCTATCCCGTCATCGGGGTCGGAATTTCCGCAGCCTTCTTCTGTTTTCTGCAGGCGAAAGACCGGGACTTTCCGGCACTCCGCAATGCCGCCGTCGGGGGCCTGTGTGCGATCCTCGTGGTTGTCGGAGCCGCGCTGACCTTGCAGCAACCCCTGATCCTCAAGATACTGGGAAACAGGCGGATACAAGACAAACTTCGGTTCACAGCTTGGCCAGGTAGGATCGCGGCTCAGCTATGTGAACTGGCTGTTGATCGTATTTGGCCTTTACATCTCCATCATACGCCGAAACAGATTTTCCCTGTTCTGTGCCGTTGCTTCGGCACTCACCTTCGTCCTCTTCACCCGCATGCAGGACCCGGATCGCCATCATTCGGTGCCAGTATTTCTTTGGCTCTTTCCTGCCTACGGCCAGGCAATCGTTGCGATCGTTTCGATGCCAGCGCTGAGATCGCGATGGTCTGCTGCCGCGATAGCCGTTGCCGCCGGGCTGGCGTTTTTCGGTACTTTTTTCCCGACTGGCCGCCAGGTGCTGTCACCGATCAGCTACGTCTTTGCCAGCGAAGCCACGCTCCCGCTGCACCTCGACAATCTTCCAGAATACAGGCGCCTTATCGATGACCTTCTTGGAAAGATGGGACCTGAGGACCGGTTGTCGGTATTTGCATCCAGCGGGATGATGAGCGATTCATTGCTGTATGAAATGGACAAGGACCTTCACCCTCGCATCGAGTGGGCTTGTCAGGTCGATAGTCGCGATCGATTCAGACCGGCGACGTTGAAGTCCAAATACGTTGTCGTGACCGACCCGCCCGTTATCCATCTGCAGCCGGGCGCGCAGCTCTGCGTCTCGATACCCGACCAATACATTGTCGAGGGCAAAGGCATCGGCGCAGCATACAGGCGCATCGCTGCGTACCAGCTGTCCGGCGACGTCAAGGGCTACCTCTACGAACAGGTGCGCCCAATCGGCAAAACGGAGATCGATGACCTCTACAACGAGTTCAGGAAAAAATATCCGGGGTGGGCTACGCCTGAGTGGTGACGAGCTCGGCTGGTCTCTGCGGTTGCGCTCATAAACGAGGGATTGACCGGGCAGCCCTGTGGGGGCAGTAAACGGACATGTTCAATCTGTTTCTCGTCGTCGTCGGTGGCGGCATCGGTGCCGGAATTCGTCACCTTACCAACATCGGCGCGCTGCGCCTTGTCGGCCCCAGCTATCCCTGGGGCACGATGGCCATCAACATCATCGGCTCCTTCGCCATGGGGCTGTTCATCGCCTCCATGATGCGCCGTGGCGGATCGAACGAGGTCAGGCTGTTCGTTGCTACCGGCATTCTTGGCGGTTTCACCACCTTCTCCGCCTTTTCGCTCGATTTCGCGACGCTGTGGGAGCGGGGAGCCACGCTGCCTGCGCTGGCTTATGCCCTTGCCAGCGTCATTGGCGCCATTATCGCCCTGTTTCTGGGACTTTGGCTCGCAAGAAGCCTGCCTTAGTGCTATTGCCGCGCCAAGAACAGGCCGAGCTTCGCTCGGGAAACGGATAAGCGACAAAAAACATGGCAGGCGTTGAACAGATCACGGTGGAGGCCGGCGAGGCGGGCATGCGGCTCGACCGCTGGTTCAAGACCCATTTCCCGGGCCTTGGTTTCGGCCATTTGCAGAAGCTTCTGCGCTCCGGCCAGATCCGTGTCGACGGCGGTCGGGTCAAGGCGGACACCCGTGTCGAGCCCGGCCAGATGGTTCGCGTCCCACCGCTCGAGGTCGACAAGAAGGGCGAGAGTGCGCTGACCGGCCACTCGATCCGCAACCAGGGCGATGCCGATGTTCTCGCCAAGATGCTGATCCACGAGGATCCCAAGGTTTTCGTCTTCAACAAGCCGGCGGGCCTTGCGGTGCAGGGTGGCTCGGGCGTCACCCGCAATGTCGACGACATGCTGGAGGCCTGGCGCAACCAGAAGGGCGAGAAGCCCAGGCTGGTTCACAGGCTCGACCGCGACACCTCGGGCGTGCTGGTCGTCGCCCGCAGCCGGCTGGCCGCCATGAAGCTCTCGGAAGCGTTTCGCGCCCGCGAGACCAAGAAGACCTATTGGGCGCTGGTCAAGGGCGTGCCGCCCAAGCGCGAGGACAAGATCTCGACCTGGCTGATCAAGGAGCCGACGCCGGACGGTGACCGCGTGCGTGTCGCCGCCCACGGCGAAAAGGGCGCCGACCACGCCGTGTCCTACTACCGCATCATCGAGCAGGCGGCGCAGACGATGACCTGGCTGGAGATGGAGCCTTATACCGGCCGCACCCACCAGCTTCGCGTTCATGCCGCCCACATCGGCTGTCCGATCCTGGGCGATCCGAAATATTTCGAGGCCGACACCAACTGGGACTTTCCCGGCGGCATTCAAAACCGCCTGCATCTGCATGCGCGCCGCATCATCATTCCGCATCCCGACAAGGGCGTCATCGATGTCACCGCGCCAATGCCGCCGCACATGCGACAGAGCTGGAACCTGATCGGCTTCGACGACGCCAGCGCGGAGGACTGATCGTGAGCGGCGCCACCGACGGGCTCGCCACCGATACGCTTGATCGCCGCGACACGGTCGACATGGCCGCCGCCGCCATCATGGTCGGGCTGACCTTTTCCTGGGGGCTGAATTACGTCGCCGCCAAGATCTCCTACGCCGGCTATGATCCGGTTTTCCTATCGATCGCGCGCTCGATCATCGGCGGCCTGTGTGTCTTTGCCTGGTGCCGGTGGCGCGGCATCGCGCTTTTCACGCGCGACGGGACCTTGCTCGCCGGCATCGCGGTTGGCGCGCTTTTCGGCATCGAGTTCCTTTGCCTTTATGTCGGCCTGGAGCATACGACCGTTGCCCGCAACACGCTGCTGGTCAACACGATGCCGTTCTGGAGCTGCTCGGCGGCCATTTCCTGCTTGGCGAGCAGATCACGTTGAGAAAATTCCTTGGCCTGCTGCTGGCCTTTGCCGGTCTTGCCGCGGTGTTTTCCGACAAGCTCGGCGGCGGCGGAGACATGCTGTTCGGCGATCTCCTGAGCCTCGGCTCCGGATTCTTCTGGGCTTTGACCAACATCCTCATCAAGCGGTCGAAGCTGGTCGAGGCGAGCGCCGAAAAGCTTCTGCTTTACCAGCTCGCCGGGGCAGCGATCGTAGGCGTCTTGGTGCTGCCTCTCGCCGGCCCGCCCGTTCGCGATCCGACCGTGCTGCCGACTTTGGCGCTGCTTTTCCAGGCTGTCTACATCGTCGCCTTCACCTATGTGCTGTGGTTCTGGCTGCTGCGGCGCTATCCGGCATCAGGCCTGTCCAGTTTCACCTTCCTGTCGCCGGTTTTCGGCGTGCTGTGCGGCGCCATGTTCTTGAATGAGCCCCTGACCATGCGCATTTTTCTGGCACTTGGCCTGATTGCCGCCGGCCTGATCATCGTCAACCGGCCGGTGCGCAAGCTGACGCCGGTGTAAGAGAGACCTTCATGCGTGATATCCTCAACGACCTCGAAGCGGGCAAATATCTTTCCCATCCCGATCCGGTGCGTCGCGCCCAGATCCAGATGAAGACGCATCTGCCGAAGCGCTTCTACAAGGCCGCCTCTGTCGCACCTGTCGACAATGGCTTTGCCGTGCATCTCGACGGCAAGCCGGTGCGCACCCCGGGCAAGGCGCTGCTGGCGCTGCCTACCGAGGCAGCAGCAGTGCTTGCCGCCGACGAATTCGCCGCCCAAAGCGAGACCATCAATCCGGTGACCATGCCGGTGATGCGTCTCGTCAACACCGCCATCGACGGTGTTGCCAGCGACCCGCAGGCGGTGCTGGAGGATATCCTGCGCTTCGCCTCATCCGATCTGCTCTGCTACCGCGCCGACGTACCGCAGGGGCTGGTGGAGCGGCAGAACCAGCATTGGGATCCGGTGATCGACTGGGCGAGGGGAACACTCGGGGTCCGCTTCAATCTCGCCGAGGGCATCATTCATGTCGAGCAGCCGCGCGAGACCATCGCCGTGCTGGGCAGCCATCTTGCTCAGCGAACAGAGCCGCTGCGGCTTGCCGCCATCCATGTGATGACCTCGCTGACCGGTTCGGCTCTGCTGGCGCTGGCTGTCGATTTCGGCGAACTCGATGCCGATTCTGCCTGGGCCGCTGCCCATGTCGACGAGGACTGGCAGATCGAGCATTGGGGGCAGGACGCGGAGGCCGTTGCCCGCCGCGCGGCTCGCAAGCGCGACATGATGGCTGCTGTCGGCCTGCTGGAAGCGCTCAAGCGCTAAGGAGTTTTCCAGCTCGCCCGGATTCATCCCGCAGTGCACCTAATACCAAAGTCATAATCCCAAAGACGCGCTGCCTTTGGCAGGCGCTTTCTGTCATTTTTCCGAATGGCTGTCGTTGAGTCCGTGCTCGGAGGAGAACGCGGACGGTGTCGCGCAGCATCGAGAACGGGTCTCACGGGAGGATAACGCAATGGCAATCGCATCGACCGCCGGCGGAGCAAGCCGCGGCATGACGCGGGAGGAGAAGAAAGTCATCTTCGCTTCCTCGCTCGGCACCGTTTTCGAATGGTATGATTTCTATCTCTACGGCGCATTGGCCGGAGCGATCGGCGCGGCATTCTTCGCCTCCTATCCAGAGGCGACTCGCAACATCTTCACGCTGCTGGTTTTCGCCGCCGGCTTCCTGGTGCGCCCGTTCGGCGCGCTGGTGTTCGGTCGCATTGGCGATCTCGTCGGCCGCAAATACACATTTCTTGTCACCATCCTGATCATGGGCCTGTCGACCTTCCTGGTCGGCCTGCTTCCCGGCTCGGCGAACTGGGGCATTGCGGCGCCCATCATCCTGGTCGGGCTGCGCATGCTGCAGGGCCTGGCGCTCGGCGGTGAGTATGGTGGTGCGGCGACCTATGTCGCCGAGCATGCTCCCGACGATCGCCGCGGCTTCTATACGTCGTGGATTCAGACGACGGCGACGCTCGGCCTGTTCCTGTCGCTGATCGTCATCCTGGTCGTGCAGAATTCGCTGAGCAAGGAGGATTTCGCGGCTTGGGGCTGGCGTATTCCGTTCCTGCTCTCGGCCATACTGCTCGGCATATCGGTCTGGATCCGCCTGTCGCTTGCCGAATCGCCGACTTTCCAGCGCATGAAGGACGAGGGCAAGGGCTCCAAGGCGCCGCTGACGGAAGCCTTCGGCCAGTGGAAGAATGCCAAGATCGCGTTGCTCGCGTTGTTCGGCCTCACCGCCGGCCAGGCTGTGGTCTGGTACAACGGCCAGTTCTACGCGCTGTTCTTCCTGGCGAATGTGCTCAAGGTCGACCCACAGTCGGTCAACATCATGATCGCGATTGCGCTGGCGCTCGGCGCGGTCTTCTTCGTCGTGTTCGGCTGGCTATCCGACAAGATCGGCCGCAAGCCGATCATCATGGCCGGTCTCGCGCTGGCGATCGTCACCACCTTCCCGCTGTTCAAGGCGCTGACATGGGCCGCCAACCCGGCGCTCGCCACCGCCCAGCAGAACACGCGTGCGACGGTGACCGCTGCTCCGGGGGACTGCAAGTTCCAGTTCAATCCAACCGGAACACGCAAGCCTCTCACCTCGTGCGATATTGCGACGGACTTCCTGGCCAAAAGCTCGGTGCCCTATGATATCGTCACGACAGCGGCAGCGGGAACAGCGGCCAGCGTCAAGATCGGCGCCGAGACCGTGACGTCTTACGACGCCGTGGCGGCCGCTGATAAGGCTGCTCCAAGCGATGCGGCTTTCAAGAAGGCGATCAACCTGGCGCTTCAGGACGGCGGTTACCCGCTGAAGCGTGCTGCCGCCAAGGTTGCTGACCAAAAGCTCGACGCCTTTGTCGCGGCCAATCCCGAACTGAAGCTCGACGCGGCAGCCATTCGCGCCGGTGAAAAGGCCACTGTCCCGCTCGCCCAGGCGGTCAAGGACAAGCTGCTGACGGCCGATGAGGCTGCCGGCGCCACGGACGTGACCGTCTACAGTGTTCCGGCGGCCGGTGCGTTCGCGATGTTTGCCGACCCGGCGGCGGTCAACTGGGCAAAGGTCATCGGCATCCTGTTCATCCTGGTCCTCTACGTGACCATGGTCTACGGGCCGATCGCGGCGATCCTGGTCGAGATGTTCCCGACCCGCATCCGCTATACCGGCATGTCGCTGCCCTATCACATCGGCAATGGCTGGTTCGGCGGCCTGCTGCCGGCGATCGTGTTCGCGCTCAGCGCCTCCAAGGGCGATATCTACTACGGCCTCTGGTATCCGGTGGTGATCGCGGCGATGTCGCTGATCATCGGCATGATCTTCGTCAGGGATACGCTGGGAACCAACCTGCACGACAAGCAGTAGCTGACAGCTCCAGCATACAAAGATAAAGCCCGGCGCGAGCAATCGCGCCGGGCTTCCTCTTTTCAGGCCAATTATCCGTTGACGAGGGCTGCTGCCCCTCTGTGTCAGCTCTTGCGGCCCCGGGCCTCATCCTCGATGGCTGCCTCATGGTACCAGCCGTCGCCGAAGTCTGCGCGGGCACCACGCAGCGAGGCAAGCTCTGCCGCAAACTTAGCCCTTCCGCTCAAATTTGAGGCAGAGAGGCGCGCTGCTGCCGGGAACATCAGAATTTTGGCCGACGGTCGTGTGGAAATGATTTCCATGCCGGATTCCTTTCTTCCGCCGAACCTTTTCGATTCAACTTGGTCCAAAGATAAGGTCTGCAATCAAGTTAGGCAATATGCCTATGAAAAGATCAGTATTTGCACACTATTTGTGCAAATAACGATTGTGATGGATCCGGGCGCATTGCTTAGGCGCTCACCGACTTTCGAGCGGATGCCGCGTCAATTTTGCCGCACCCTCCGGACCAAGAATGGCACACGAATTGCATTTTAAGTGTGCGGCAGGCCGTCTGCTGACGGCAGACGCATGTCGACGCCGTTCAGTGTTCGGTGATCAAGCAACGAGAGGCTAGAATGACGAAATACAAGCTCGAGTATATCTGGCTCGATGGATATACCCCGGTCCCCAACCTTCGCGGCAAGACGCAGATCAAGGAATTCGCCGAATTCCCTGATCTTGAGCAGCTGCCGCTGTGGGGCTTCGATGGTTCCTCGACCCAGCAGGCCGAAGGGCACAGCTCCGATTGCGTGCTGAAGCCGGTTGCGGTCTATCCGGATCCCGCCCGCACCAACGGCGTGCTGGTCATGTGCGAAGTCATGATGCCCGATGGCGTGACGCCGCACGCATCCAACAAGCGCGCCACCATCCTCGATGACGAGGGCGCCTGGTTCGGCTTCGAGCAGGAATATTTCTTCTACAAGGACGGCCGGCCGCTCGGCTTCCCCGAGAGCGGCTATCCCGCACCCCAGGGCCCGTACTACACCGGCGTCGGCTATTCCAATGTCGGCTCCATTGCGCGCCAGATCGTCGAGGAGCATCTCGACCTCTGCCTCGCCGCCGGCATCAACCACGAAGGCATCAACGCCGAAGTTGCCAAGGGCCAGTGGGAATTCCAGATTTTCGGCAAGGGCTCCAAGAAAGCCGCCGACCAGATGTGGATGGCCCGCTACCTCATGCAGCGCCTGACCGAGAAGTACGGCATCGACATCGAATACCACTGCAAGCCGCTTGGCGACACCGACTGGAACGGCTCTGGCATGCACGCCAACTTCTCGACCGCCTATATGCGCGAAGTCGGCGGCAAGGCCTATTTCGAAGCGCTGATGGCGGCCTTCGACAAGAACCTGATGGATCACATCGCCGTCTACGGCCCGGACAACGACAAGCGTTTGACCGGCAAGCACGAGACCGCGCCGTGGAACCGGTTCAGCTATGGCATTGCCGACCGTGGCGCCTCGATCCGCGTGCCGCATTCCTTCATCAAAAGCGACTACAAGGGTTATCTGGAAGACCGCCGTCCGAACTCGCAGGGCGACCCCTACCAGATCGCCTCGCAGATCCTGAAGACGATCGCCTCGGTTCCGGCAAGCGCCCAGGTTTCGGCCGCCGCGTAAGCGTTTCGGACTGCATGACAAGAAGACCCCCGGCGTTTCGCGCCGGGTTCTTTTTTGGCCGTTACCCGGCTGACGGCATTCCTGGGAAAACATACCCAGAAAAAGTCAGGGAATTCACGCGATCGCAAATCGCCCGGGAGTTCTTGCCGCAGCCATGTGAGCCTCCGGCGATCACTCGCTATAAAGCCCGGAAAAGCGCCTTTTCCAGCCCTTATCCGGGGCAAAGGGCCTTCCATAAGCATCTGTTCATACAGCAGAATCGGCCATTCGCGGCCCAGCTTGCGACGTTGACAGATCACGCTACGGCATGCGTATTCGCAGGCCTTGGGGTTACGTCACGCAATGCTGTTCGGACGGGCGGGGTTTTCTGAACGGCGGCATTGGCGTGGGCGCCGGACGAGCGGTCACTGTAGCCTGAGACAGTGCTCCGCTCGCTCCTGGCTCCAACGTTGGCGACCGAGCGGCCGCCTTGATCTTCACTGGACATCGCCGAGTAGTGATTGAATTCACCGGACCGACGCTCAAGCCGGCCGCTCCGATGGACCGTAGGTCCAAGAATCCGGGCATCGTGCGATCGCCGAAGACGAAAGGCGGATACGGGTGCGCATGCGGCTGCCGCGCAGGCGAGACATGCCGGTCGGCTGGCAATTCCTATTGGAGCGCAGCAAAAAGCCCTTGAAAGAGCGAAGTCTTTCAAGGGCTTGAGCATTATAGCTAATCTGGACTGAGATTGAAATCTCAGACCGAGTAGTACATGTCGTATTCGACCGGATGCGGGGTCATTTCGAAGCGCATCACTTCGGCCATCTTCAGCTCGATGTAGCTGTCGATCTGGTCGTCGTCGAAGACGCCGCCAGCCTTCAGGAAGCCACGGTCCTTGTCGAGGCTCTGCAGGGCTTCGCGCAGCGAACCGCAGACGGTCGGGATCTTCTTCAACTCCTTCGGCGGCAGGTCGTAGAGATCCTTGTCCATCGGCTGGCCGGGATGGATCTTGTTCTTGATGCCGTCGAGGCCGGCCATCAGCAGAGCGGAGAAGGCGAGGTAGGGATTCGCGCCCGGATCGGGAAAGCGGACCTCGACGCGCTTGGCCTTCGGCGACGAGCCGAACGGGATGCGGCAGGACGCCGAGCGGTTGCGCGCCGAATAGGCGAGCAGAACCGGCGCTTCGTAACCCGGCACCAGGCGCTTGTAGGAATTGGTCAGCGGGTTGGTAAAGGCGTTGATCGCCTTGGCATGCTTGATGACGCCGCCAATGAAGAAGAGGCAGTTTTCCGACAGACCCGCATATTCATTGCCGGCGAAGGTCGGCTTGCCGTTCTTCCAGATCGACATGTGGACGTGCATGCCCGAGCCGTTGTCGCCGAAGATCGGCTTCGGCATAAAGGTGGCGGTCTTGCCATAGGCGTTGGCGACCTGGTGGACGACATATTTGTAGATCAGCATCTTGTCGGCGTTGCGCACCAGTGCGTCGAACTTGATGCCGAGTTCGTGCTGGGCCGCCGCCACCTCATGGTGATGCTTTTCGACGCGCACGCCCATCTCGGCGAGCACGGTCAGCATTTCCGAGCGCATGTCCTGCGCGCTGTCGATCGGCGGCACCGGGAAGTAGCCGCCCTTGACGCGCGGACGGTGGCCGAGATTGCCGGTCTCGTAGTCGGTGTCGTCGTTCGACGGCAGTTCCGTGGAGTCGAGCTTGAATCCGGTGTTGTAGGGATCGGCCTTGTACTTGACGTCGTCGAACACGAAGAACTCGGCTTCCGGGCCGACATAGATGGTGTCGCCGATACCTTCCGCCTTCATGTAGGCCTCGGCCTTCTTGGCCGTACCGCGCGGATCGCGGTTGTAGGATTCACCCGAAACCGGATCGAGGATGTCGCACAGGATGACCATGGTCGACTGCGCGAAGAACGGGTCCATGTGAACCGTGTCCGGATCGGGCATCAGCACCATGTCAGACTCGTTGATGGCCTTCCAGCCGGCAATCGACGAGCCGTCGAACATCACGCCATCGGCGAACATGTCTTCCTCGACCTCGATGACATCCATCGTCACGTGTTGCAGCTTGCCCTTCGGGTCTGTGAAGCGCAGGTCGACGAATTTCACGTCGTTGTCCTTGATCTGCTTCATGATGTCTTTGGCTGTCGTCATGTCATGTATCCCTGTTTGATGACGTTTTTTGTTGATGACGTTTTCAGGAGGATGGCCGGGTCAGGTCAGACCGCGTCCATGCCCGTTTCGCCGGTGCGGATTCGCACAACTTCCTCGATATTGGAAACGAAGATCTTGCCGTCACCGATGCGGCCCGTCTGGGCCGCCTTGCGGATGGCCTCAATGGCGCCTTCGACCGCGTCGTCGCCAAGCACGACCTCGATCTTCACCTTGGGCAGGAAATCGACGACATATTCGGCGCCGCGATAGAGTTCGGTGTGGCCCTTCTGACGACCGAAGCCTTTTGCCTCGGTGACAGTGATGCCTTGCAGTCCGGCTTCCTGAAGCGCTTCCTTCACTTCGTCCAGCTTGAATGGCTTGATGATCGCTTCGATCTTTTTCATGTAAAAAGTGGCCTCCACTGCCAAAAAAACGGGTTGTGACCCCCCGCTTGCGCCTCCATCAAGCACGAACTGTGCCAATTCAGCGGATTCTAAGCGGTCTCATAAGATTTCAAAGCCGCGCCGCACCGGGATGCAAATTCGCGTCATTCACTGCACCGGAAGCGGCATGGGCTGCCAGAGCCTACACAGCGCCAACACCCGCGTCCGCACAAAAATCAGGCACATCGCCTATCCCGCAGGCAATTTTCTGCCCGCGATGCCTTCGTCCCGACGTTATGGCTGCAGATCTCGGCAACTCCCCCTTGTTTGCTTAGGATCGAAATTGGACAATGCTTGATAGCATGCGGATCGGCAATCCATGAGCAACGAACTTCTTGTCCCCGCCGAAATGACCGCGGCTGATCGGCTGACGATCGCGGCCGGTCCGGCCGACGGCATCGGCCTGATGCGGCGCGCGGGCGCAGCGGTCGCGGCCGAGGTTCTCAAGCGCTATCCCTCGGCAAAGCACATCCATGTGCTGTGCGGGCCCGGCAACAATGGCGGCGATGGCTATGTCGTCGCACGCCTCCTGGCCGCCAGCGGCGTCGGCACAACGATCTGGTCATCCGGAGCGCCGAGGCCGGAAAGCGATGCGGCGCTCGCCGCCGCGGAATCACTGATCAAGTCCCGGCCGCTGTCTGATTTCGACGCCGAGTTCGGCTCGATCGTGATCGACGCGCTCTATGGGGCAGGGCTGTCCAAGCCGCTTTCCGGCGATGCCGCGAAGGCCGTCGATACCGTAACAGCCCTGCGCCTGCCTGGGGTCGCGATCGACCTGCCGTCGGGCGTCTCAGGTGCCAGCGGTGAAATATTGGGCAGGGCGTTTCGTGCCGAGGTCACCGTCACCTTCGCGCGGAAAAAGCCCGGCCACTTGCTGCTGCCGGGGCGCGGGCAATGCGGTGAAATCGTGCTCGCCGATATCGGCATCGATGACGGCATCATCGCCCAGCTCGCTGTCTCGACCTTCGAAAATGTGCCGGACCTGTGGTTGCGGGAATTTCCGGTGCCGGCGGTGGACGCGCATAAATACAAGCGCGGCCATGTCGGCGTCTTTTCCGGCGGCCCGAGTGCTACCGGCGCGGCGCGGCTGTCGGCGATGGCCGCCGCGAGAAGCGGGGCAGGGGCGGTCACCGTGCTGTCGCCTGGCAATGCCCTGCAGGTGAACGCGACACACCTCACCTCGATCATGCTGCGAGAGGCGGGGTCACTCGAGGAGGTGCAGGAATTTCTGACGGTGCGCCAGCCCGAGGCGCTGGTGTTTGGACCGGGGCTCGGGCCAAAGCCCAAGGTCGGCGATTTCGCCCTGCAACTGATCAAGACCTTGGCGGAGGGTGCACGCGCATCGCAAACCGCAAACCACGGAGGAGCGATCGTGCTTGATGCTGACGCCATTACATCTATGGCCCATCAGCCGCAGTCGCTGTTCGAAGCCGCCCGTCACCTGAACGCGCCAGCGTTGGTGATCACGCCGCATGAGGGTGAATTCGGCCGCTTGTTCCCAGATATCGCCGGGGACAAAACCATGTCGAAATTGGACAAGGCGCGGGCGGCCGCAGCGCGGGCCAATGCCGTCATCGTCTACAAGGGCGCCGACACGGTCATAGCAGCGCCCGATGGCAAAGCGGCGATCAACTCCAACGGTGCACCGTGGCTGGCCACAGCCGGGTCAGGCGACGTGCTGTCGGGCATCATTGCCGGTTTGCTCGCACAAGGCATGCCGCCCTTCGAGGGCACCTGCGCGGCGGTGTGGCTGCATGCCGAAGCCGGCAGCCGGTTCGGACCCGGCTTGATCGCCGAGGATCTGCCGCTGGCGCTGCTGCCGGTGTTGCGTGAACTCTTCGACGCGCGCATGGCCGTTCCATGAACCGCGCCCTGGCTCTGCTGCTTGCCACAGTCTTTGCCGTCTTCGTGGCGTCGACGGCGCGCGCCGAGGGCCCTGTGATCATCGTCGACGATCCGGCGGTGCTCGCCGCACTCGATGCCAAGGGTTTCGGTTTCGCCGATGTTTTGGGGGTCGACGGCGAGGACGGTCTAAAGACGCTTTACGACGAGGCACCCGCCTATCACGCCATCGTCGACATCGTTGCCTCCGATGTTGCGGCGCTGCGGGCCGAGATAAAGGCCGGCGGGCGGCCGCTCTACGAGATAACCGACGGCAATGTCGGCCGCATCATGGACATGCGCTGGCTGAAGACCGATGCCGCGCGCTTCCGGCTGGTCGGCGTCGTCAACCGGCTCGACCGTCGCGATTTCACGCTGCTGCAAGGCGACAGGAACTGCGGCGAGGTGCGCTTCATCTACCGCCTGGCCTACAGTTTTCGCAAGAACGGCAAGCTGCTGGCATCGCGCCTGCCGTTCAATTTCAATGCCGTCTACAGCGCGGTGCCCGATGCCGACGGCGGCTGCGTCGGCACTGCCGGACGCTGGACGCCACAGCTTGACGAGAGCGTCGATGCCGGCTGGCTGACCGGCGGGCCGCTGGAGAAGGCCGGGCTGACCTTCAAGCAGCTGGAGCTCAACGCGCAGGTGGTGCGCTTTCCCTCCGGACAGGAAACCGAGTTCGGCGGGCAGGCGGCCTATCTCATGCGGGTATTCGGCATCGATGGCGCTGCTATCAGCGAGAAGCCGCTGGAGAACACGCCCGACACCGCACGGCTCTCGCAGGACGCGGCGCTGAAAGCACGGCTTGCCGCCTATGTCGGCGCCAATCTGCCGGCGGTCGATGAAGGCGTTTATGAAATTCCCGACGAGTTCCTGGCCAGAAAGATCATTTCATGGTCGACCTTCGGCAGTACGCGGCAGGCCAATCACCCGTTTACGCAATTATTCCAGCCCAATGAATTCGCACCGCTCGATTATTCCGCGCTGAAACTGGTGCGCACGCCGGAAGCGCTGGTCGAGCGGCTGGACAATGGCGCCTGCCAGGGTTGCCATCAGGCCGGTTCGACCGCCGGTTTCCATTTCATCGGGCTAGACGACAAGACGACATCGCCGTTGAACCGCATCGAGGTCGGGGTTTCGCCGCATCTTCATGCCGAGATCCCGCGGCGCCAGGCGTGGCTCGCCGCCACGGCCGAAGGCAAGCAGCCGAACCGCTTCCGTCCGCTCTCCTTTGCGCCGCCGGCGGTCTGGACGAACGCCGGCGCGGTCGATTACGCGCCGGCGGAGATGGCCATGCCGTGCCTGATGCAGGAAGATGCGGCCCGCTTCGGCGCGACCTGGCAGTGCAGCAGTGGTACCATCTGCACGCCGCTGGCCACCGCTTCGGGCGTGCACACGAAACTGGCGCAATGCCTGCTGCCCAAGGACAGCGAAAAAATGTTTTCCGGCCATCCCTGCCTGACCGGCTCGATCGCCAGCAACGCGGCGCAGCCCTTCAACGACCGCTACAGCAGATCGGGCCAGTTCGCGGCCTTCGCCCAGGATGTCTCGCGCACCGCCTATACCTGCCGTCCGCCGAAGATCGGCGTGCCTGGAGGCATCGCCTATCGCGGCTGCGACGACAAGGACCGTGCTTTCGCGGCCTTCAAAGCCGGCAAGCCGATGCCGAACGAAATCTGCGGGCTGGTCGGCGGCAAGAAATTCGACATCTGCGTGGCCACCAACAATTTCGACCAATGTCTTGGCGGCGCTGTCAATCGCGGCAACCGCCCGGCGTGTTCGGCCGATCATTTCTGCCGCGAGGACTATATGTGCCAGTCGCTGCCGCCGGACACGCCGGGCATCGGCAAGGTGAAAGGCATCGGCTTCTGCTCGCCGACTTACTTCATCTTCCAGATGCGCATCGACAACCACGCAACGCCATGGGGCAGCCCTGTCCGTGCCACGAGGGGAGCGGGGTTTGGTGCGGCGGAAGAGGAGTGAGCTGCCCGACGGTTACCTCCTCGGATAGATGCCCAGCCACGCCTCACAGCGGGATGTTGTCGTGCTTCTTCCAGGGGTTCTGCATGTCCTTGTTGCGCAGCATGCGCAGCGCGCGCGCGATGCGGCGGCGGGTCGAGTGCGGCATGATCACCTCGTCGACATAGCCGCGCTCGGCGGCGACGAAAGGCGACAGGAAGCGATCCTCGTAAGCCTTTGTGTGGGCCGCGATTTTTTCCGCGTCGCCGATGTCTTTGCGGTAGATGATCTCGACCGCTCCCCTGGCGCCCATCACCGCGATCTGCGCGGTCGGCCAGGCGTAGTTCATGTCGCCGCGCAGATGCTTTGACGCCATCACGTCATAGGCGCCGCCATAGGCTTTGCGGGTGATGACGGTGATCTTCGGCACGGTGGCCTCGGCATAGGCGAACAGGAGCTTCGCGCCATGCTTGATCAGCCCGCCATATTCCTGCGCGGTGCCGGGCAGGAAGCCGGGGACATCGACGAAGGTGACGATCGGGATCGAAAAACAATCGCAGAAGCGCACGAAACGGGCCGCCTTGCGGCTGGCGTCGGAATCGAGCACGCCGGCCAATACCATCGGCTGGTTGGCGACGAAGCCGACCGTGCGGCCCTCGACGCGCCCGAACCCGGTGACGATGTTCTTGGCGAAGTTCTGCTGGATCTCGAAGAAGTCGCCTTCGTCGGCAACTTTCATGATCAGTTCCTTGATGTCGTAGGGCTTGTTGGCGTTGTCGGGAATCAGCCGGTCGAGCGACAAATCATGGTCGGTGACCGACTGGTAGCATTCGATCTCGGGAAGCTCCGATGTGTTGGAAGCCGGCAACAGGTCGACCAGCCGGCGCATCTGCAGCAGCGCCTCGACGTCGTTGTCATAGGCGCCGTCGGCGATCGACGATTTCGTCGTGTGGACGGAGGCGCCGCCGAGGCTCTCGGCGGTCACTGTTTCGTTGGTCACCGTCTTCACCACATCCGGCCCGGTGACGAACATGTAGGAGGTGTCGCGCACCATGAAGATGAAGTCGGTCATGGCAGGCGAATAGACATCGCCGCCGGCGCAAGGCCCCATGATCACCGAAATCTGCGGAATGACGCCGGAGGCCAGCACGTTGCGCTGAAAGATCTCGGCATAGCCGCCGAGTGCTGCCACGCCTTCCTGGATGCGCGCCCCGCCGGCATCGTAGAGGCCGATGATCGGCGCCCGGTTGCGGAGCGCCATCTCCTGCACCTTGATGACCTTCTCGGCATGCGCTTCCGACAGCGAGCCGCCGAATACGGTAAAGTCCTTGGCGAAGAGGTAGACCGGGCGGCCGTTGACGGTGCCCCAGCCGGTGACGACGCCGTCGCCGGCGATCTTGGTGTTCTCCATGCCGAAGTCGGTCGAGCGGTGCTCGACATACATGTCGAATTCCTCGAACGAGCCCTCGTCGAGAAACACCTCGATGCGTTCGCGCGCGGTGAGCTTGCCCTTCTTGTGCTGGGCATCGATGCGGACCTGGCCGCCGCCCATGCGGGCGATCTCGCGGCGGCGCTCGAGTTCCTTGAGAACGTCTTTCATCGATTACCTCCCAAGCCAGCGGCATTTCGTCGTAATCGTGCCGGCAAGCGAGCGCAAGCGGCGCTTGCGCCACGGGCTTTGCTGCGCTGCAACATGAAGCCCCTTGCAATTGAGGGCGAACTCAGCCATATGCAGCCCATAGGCGCTTGGGCCGGGAACGAATCCGGCCTTCTCGACGAATGAGACTGGTTGCGTCTGTTTTCCCTCTTTCCGGTATATCGGCCCTTTTTCCGGTAAATCACAAAGCGGCGAAAAAGCCCCGTGGCATGATGCCTGCGGGCACGACAGCGCAGCCGAGTGGACGAACCCGTCCGCCCGCCTTGTCGTTCATCACAGATTTTTCGACGGCAGGTTGCGCCCTGCCGCCATCGATGTTTGCGGCCAGAAGCCGCGTGAAAGAAGATTATTTTGACCAACGAAAACACTTTGCCCGGTGGCGCTGCGGAACTCACGGGTTTCGCGGCACTGGGTATTACGGGCGCGCTGCTCAAGGCCACCCACAACGCCGGCTTCGCCGAGCCGAAGCCGATCCAGGCACAGGCGATCCCGCCGCAGATGGAAGGCCGTGACATTTTCGGCATCGCCCAGACCGGCTCCGGCAAGACTGCGGCCTTCGCGCTGCCGATTCTGTCGAAGATCATTGCGCTTGGCACCAAGCGCCGGCCGAAGACGGCACGTGCGCTTATCCTGGCGCCGACGCGCGAACTCGCCGTGCAGATCGAAGACACGATCAAGATCCTCGCCAAGGGCGCGCATGTCTCGACCGCGCTCGTGCTCGGCGGCGTGTCCCGCTTCAGCCAGGTGAAGAAGGTTGCTCCCGGCGTCGACATCCTGATCGCCACGCCCGGCCGGTTGACCGACCTGGTGCGTGAGGGCGACCTCGTGCTTGCCGACACCAAATGGCTAGTGCTGGACGAAGGCGACCGCATGCTCGACATGGGCTTCATCAACGACGTCAAGCGCATCGCCAAGGCGACCGCGCCCGACCGTCAGACGGTGCTGTTCTCGGCGACCATGCCCAATGAAATCGCCGAACTGGCCAAGGGCCTGCTGAAGAACCCGATTCGTGTCGAAGTCGCGCCGCAAAGCACGGCGGCGGCCGAGATCGTGCAGGGCGTCGTCTTTGCCCGCACCAAGCAGAAGCGCCAGGTGTTGTCGACGATGCTCGCCGACGAGGCGATGAAGTCCGTCATCATCTTTTCGCGCACCAAGCATGGTGCCGACAGGGTGACCAAGGACCTCGAGCGCGACGGCTTCAAGGCCGCCGTCATCCACGGCAACAAGTCGCAGAACGCCCGCCAGAAAGCGCTGAACGATTTCCGCGACGGTTCGGTGCGCATTCTGGTGGCGACCGACATCGCGGCGCGCGGCATCGACGTGCCCGGCATCAGCCATGTCGTGAATTTCGACCTGCCTGATGAAGCCGAGAGCTACGTCCACCGCATCGGCCGTACCGGCCGCAACGGCATGGACGGCATCGCGATCACGCTTTGCGATCCTTCGGAAAACAGCAAGCTGCGCCAAGTCGAGCGCATCATCCGTACCAAGCTGCCGATCGTTGCCGACCATCTCGGCAGCCCCGATCCGCTGCGCAATCCGGCTGAAAAGAACGAGCGCTTCGAGCCGGCCAATGACCGCAACGACCGCAATGGGCGTCGCGACGGCAGGCGGCCCGGTGGCGAGAACAAGGGCAACGGCTTTGGCAAGAAGCGCTTCGGCGACAAGCCGGCCTTCGCCGGCGAGCGCAAGCCGGATGGCGCCAAGCCGGCCTTCAAGGGCAACAACAAGCGCCGCTTCGGCGGCAAGCGCCCGGCGGCGCGGGCTGCGTAAGTAGCCAGCGTTGTAGTCAGTCAAGCTCAGGCTGGCTGATTGCCGGGACAGACCAAGGAAAGGGCGGCTGAAGCGATGCTTCGGTCGCCTTTTTCGTCCGCCTACTTCACCACCGCTTCGATCCAGACGGCGATCCTTTGCGCCAGAAACGCCGTGGTCGATGGCGACAGCGCGTCGCCGGCAATGACGTGATTGTCCGGGTCGCCGGTGTCGTCGACCGAAACCAGTTCATGCGGCGCACCCCAGCGCCCGGCAATCTCGCGGGTGCGGTCGGCCCACACCACTTTGTCCGAATCAGAAAAGATGAACAAAGCAGGGATGGTCGCCTTCTCCACCGGCGCGCCATAGGCAAGCTCGGTCAGCGCCTGCATCGGCAAGGTTGCTTCGATCGGATAGCGGGTGGTCCAGAATTTTTCATGCAGCGCGTTGCGCGGCACGAAGCTGTGTTCCTTGCCGGCGACCAGCCTGGCGATCTGTTTGCCCCACGGCATGGTCAGGATCTCGGCGCCCGAAGCCTTGACGCCGAAATTCGGCGAGATGAACGCGATCGCCGCCACCCCGTCCGATGCACCGGACTGCGTTGCCGCCCAGACCGCCAGCGAGCCGCCGGTCGAAGTCGAGATGACGATCACCTTGTCGCCGATCGCCCGGCCAATGGCGAGTGCTTCCTCATAGTCGTTGATCCAGGCGTTGATGCTGCCTTGCGTCATCGCCGCGCCATCCTGCCCGTGACCGGTAAGGCGTGTGTAGAAGAGATTGGCGTCAAGCTGTTCCGCCACTTCGTCGGGCAGCGGGCGGATTTCGCCCTTCGATGCGGAAAAGCCGTGGATGTAGACGATCGACAGCGGGGTCGTGGCATGCACCAACGGATCGGCCCAGACGATCTCTTTTTCCAGCCCGTCACGGATTCCGGGGATGGCGGCTTCCGCCTTTGCCACATAGGCCTGCGGATCGTCAGCGATGAGCGAGGGATCGAAACGGATAGTGGTGTCGACGCGAACGCGCGGGCCGAGCACGAAGGCCAGTGCGAGAATGGCGACAAGGCCCAGCACAGCAAGCACGATCCGTCGCCCCATCGCAGACTCCACGCGGCACTTGTCTCAACCATGGCGATGGCGGCCCGAAACGGGGAGCCTGCCAATTTCGCAGACGTCCTATTCGATCGGGGGCTTGCGGTCGTAATGCAGAGGCCGCGCCTTCCAACTGGTCATCAGGCTGATAAACCCTCTGCACAGCGGCCTCGGCAGCAGGCCGAGCAGTTTCAGGGGCCAGCTTGTCCGGCGCGGGAAATGGACTTCGAAGCCGCCGGACTTGATGCCCCGCGCCATGCGGCGCGATGCGCGGCTGACCGGCATCAGTCCCGGCATGGGCAGCATGTTCTTCTCGGTCAGCGGGGTGTCGATGAAGCCGGGATTGAACACCTGGATACGCACGTTCATCTTGTCGAAATCATACTTCAGCGACTCGGCCAGAATGTTGATGGCCGCCTTGGTGCCGCCATAGGCGGCCGTTGTCGGCCAGCCGAAATAGGATGTCACCGAGCCGACCAGCACGACATGGCCGCGCGCCCGCACACGCATGCGTTCGACCGCGGGCACGAGGCCGTTGATGATGCCGAAATAATTGACCTCGAAGGACCGCCGAAAGTCGTTGACGACAAGATTCTCCCCCGGCGTCGAAATGTAGTTCCCTGCATTGAAGATGGCGAGCACGATGGGACCGAGTTCCTTCTCGATCGCGGCGACGGTTCTTGCCATGCGCGGCTCGTCGGTGACATCGCAAGGAAAGGCCGTGACACTGCCCGGCATCTGCGCGGTCTCGACGACAAGCGTGTCGATCGGATCGTCGTCAAGCGCCGTCACCGCGACGGCATAGCCCTGGGACGCAAGATCCCTGGCCAGCGCTCGGCCGATGCCGCTTGAGCCGCCCGTGATCCAGGCGACGCCGTGCTTCGGGTTGGCCCGGTAGAGTGTCATGCTGCGCCCTGCGAAATGTTGGTGCTTTGCTCTAGCGGTGAAGAAATCGAATGAAAAGCTGCTTTTCAACGTCAGCCTGAAATGAACAGTGGCGCATGAGGCCAGCCTCGGGAAGCGCCGACGCAACAACAGTGCCGCAAATGCGACTGGGCCAGGCAAATTCTTGCCTTGAAACCGAAGCTTCGGGTTTCTAGGGTTTCGGCGCACGCACACAAGGAATCCTGAATGCCCCGTTCTGTGATCGACGCGATCGGCAACACGCCTCTGATCCGCCTCAACAAAGCTTCGGAACAAACCGGTTGCGAGATCCTGGGCAAGGCCGAATTCATGAATCCGGGCCAGTCGGTCAAGGATCGCGCGGGCCTGTTCATCATCCGCGACGCCGAGAAGCGCGGGCTGCTGAAGCCCGGCGGTGTGATCGTCGAGGGAACGGCGGGCAATACCGGCATCGGGCTGACGTTGGTCGCCAAGGCGCTCGGCTATCGCACCGTCATCGTCATCCCGGACACACAGAGCCAGGAGAAGAAGGACACGATCAAACTGCTCGGCGCCGAACTGATCGAAGTGCCGGCCGTGCCCTACAGGAATCCCAACAATTACGTGAAACTGTCGGGGCGGTTGGCCGAGCAACTGGCAAAGACAGAACCGAACGGCGCCATCTGGGCCAACCAGTTCGACAATGTCGCCAACCGTGACGGCCATATCCGCACCACGGCGGAGGAAATCTGGAACCAGACCGGCGGCAAGGTCGACGGCTTTGTCTCGGCGGTCGGTTCGGGCGGCACGCTGGCCGGCGTCGCCTCCGGACTGAAAGCCAAAAGCCGGGATGTGAAGATCGCGCTCGCCGATCCGCTGGGGGCCGCGCTCTATTCTTTCTACACCAGCGGCGAGCTGAAGTCCGAAGGCAGCTCGATCACCGAAGGCATCGGGCAGGGGCGCATCACCGCCAACCTCGAAGGGTTCACGCCGGATTTTTCATTCCAGATCCCCGATGAGGATGCGCTGCCGATCGTCTTCGACCTGATCCAGGAAGAGGGCCTTTGCGTCGGCGGCTCGACCGGCATCAACATAGCCGGCGCGATCCGTCTGGCCAGGGAATTGGGTCCCGGCCACACCATCGTGACCATTCTTTGTGATTATGGCACGCGCTATCAATCAAAACTGTTCAACCCGGAATTCCTGCGCGAGAAGCAGCTGCCGGTGCCAAGCTGGATGGAGCTGAAGAGCACAATTCCGGTGCCGTTCGAAAAGGTCGCGTGATGGCAAACAGGACGGACGCCCTGTTTCGCGACGATGCCTACCTGCGGACGGCGGACGCAACGGTCGTTGCCGTCAACGATCGCGGCGGCATCATCTTCGACCGGACGATCTTCTACGCCACGTCGGGTGGCCAACCGGGCGATACCGGTTATCTCGAGCGCGGCGACGGCAGCCGCATCGCCATTGCCGCCACCATTACGGGCGAGACCAAGGACGAGATCATCCACGTGCCAGCGCCGGAGCAGGCGGTTCCGCAGGTCGGCGAGAAGGTGGGGCTGGCCATCGACTGGGAGCGGCGGCATCTCTTGATGCGCATGCACGCGGCTTGCCACCTGCTCACCGTCGTCTGCCCGTTCCCGATCACGGGTGCTTCGGTTTCCGAGGACGACAGCCGCGTCGACTTCGACGCCCCGGATGCCGGCTTTACCAAGGAGGACGTCACCGCCGGGCTGATGGACCTGGTGCGGGCCGACCACCCGATCTTTGTCAGGCTGATCAGCGACGAGGAACTGGCTGCCAATCCCGGCCTGGTGAAATCCAAGAACGTCCGGCCGCCGGTCGGCACCGGCAAGATCCGCCTGGTCTGTATCGGCGACAACGCCTCGGTGGACAGCCAGCCCTGCGGCGGCACCCATGTGAAGAGCACCGGCGAAGTCGGCGAAATCCACATCGGCAAGATCGAGAAGAAGGGCCGCGAGAACCGGCGCTTCCGCATCCGCTTTGGGCCGATGCCGGCAAACTGAACAGGACAGTGATCGCCAAAAAGCGAGCAGGAGAACAAAATGGCCGAGGACAGCCCCTTCACCGTCGACGCAGACTGGCTGCAGCAACGTCTCGGCGAGCCGGGCCTGACGATCATCGACGCATCCTGGTATCTCCCGGCGCAGAAGCGCGATGCGCGCGGCGAGTATGAGTCGGCCCACATCCCGGGCGCACGATTTCTCGATCAGGATGCCGTTTCGGACCCGGATTCGCCCCTGCCGCATACCTTGCCGTCGCCGCAGCATTTTGCCCAGTATGTCGGCGCCATGGGTGTTTCGGCCGATGACACCATCGTCGTCTATGATGGTCCGGGTTTCTTCTCGGCGCCCCGGGCGTGGTGGATGTTCCGGGTGATGGGCGTCTTCCAGACCTATATTCTGGATGGCGGCTTCGATGGCTGGAAAGCCGCCGGCAGGCCGGTGACGGCTGAGCCGACCAAGATCGCGCCAAGCGTGTTTCATGCCGATTTCGACCCCGGGCGCGTCGCCAGCCTCGCCGACATGCGCCGGATCGTCGACACCGGGGCAAGCCAGATCGCCGACGCCCGGGGGCCGGGCCGGTTCATCGGCACTGAACCTGAGCCGCGCGCGGGTATCCGCTCCGGCCATATGCCTGGCGCGCGCAATCTGCCCTATTCGGCGCTGTCGGAAAATGGCGAGCTGTTGTCGAAGGACCGCCTGCGCAAGGCGATCGAGGAGGCCGGCATCGATCTGTCGAAACCTGTCGTCACTTCATGTGGCTCCGGTATTACCGCGGCGGTGGTGACGCTGGCGCTGGAAACGCTTGGCCATACGAACAACAGGCTTTACGACGGCTCCTGGACGGAGTGGGGCGGGCTTTCCGACACGCCTGTGGTGACCGGCAAGGAATGAAGACGATGGAAAACGGCACGCTGGAAGACATTGACGTCACGGTGACGTTCCTCGAGATGCATGTGCCGCCGGCCTATTCGCCGCCTGTGCCGTATAACCGTCAGGTCGCGCTGCTGAAGACCAAGGACATTCCGCTGCATTTCTACCGCTATCTGATGGACCGGGTGGGGCGCAAATGGCACTGGGTCAATGTGCTGAGACTGGATGACGACGAGCTTTCGGCCGGCATCCATCGCGAGGACCGCGACATCAGGGTGCTCTACCTCGATGGCGCCCCCGCCGGCTTCTTCGACCTCAAGCCGCATCTGCCGGAGGAAGTCGAGCTTGCCTATTTCGGCATGATGGAACATGCCACCGGGCAAGGCATCGGCCGCTGGTTCCTGGGCTCCGCGATCGCCGCCGCATGGTCGCATGGGCCGAAGCGGGTGACGGTGCAGACCTGCACGCTCGATCATCCGGCGGCTCTGCCGCTCTACCAGAAGCTCGGCTTCGCACCGGTGGCGCAAAAGAGGGAAATCGTCCATCCGCTGCCTTTCACCGAGCGCGCGGCCAGCGTCATGCGGCCCTAGCCGGAAGCTAATACCAGCTCGAATCTGAACCCGTCGTTCATCGGCCCTTCAGGCTGTTTTTGGCATGTTGCCGGCACCATCAATGCGGCCAAGGCCGAAGGAGACGAAGATATGCTGACCCGCCGTACACTTGCCGCCGCGCTGATCGCGGCAATTGCCATGCCAAGCCTGGCCGCAGCCCAGGCGACAACGCCTTCGGCCGCGACGATCGAGCGGAAGCTCGAGGCGGCGCCGCGTGTGAAATTGCGGCCGAACGAGCGCGTCACCATCCGCGAATTCAAGCGGCGCCCGGATTTGCGCCGCATGGCCCGCTCGATCGATATCCAGTCGATCAACTTCGCCTTCGGTTCGGCGGCCATTTCCAGTTCGCAATACGACAAGATCGAGACCATTGCCGACGCGCTGCGGCGCATCCTGCGCCGCGATCGCGGCGCCCGCGTGCTGATCGAGGGCCATACCGACGCCGTCGGCTCCTTCCAGTCGAATCAGGCTCTGTCCGAACAGCGCGCCGCTTCGCTGAAGCGCACATTGGTGCGCGAATTCGGCGTGCCCGGCCATGCCCTGGAAACTGTTGGTTACGGCGAGGAGTTTTTGCTCGTGCGGACGCAGACCGAAAACTGGCAGAATCGCCGGGTGACGCTCCGCCGCTTCGACGATTTCATCCGTTGAGCCGCAGCTCCGACGGGACTTGATGAGAGCCGATCGCCGAGGGGCGACCGGCTCTTCGACATTTGGCAGGAATCGGGTGGGCGGCGAGGGTTCAAGGACATAATTTCCAGTCACGACACCGGAGATTTTTCGATGACCATCCAGTTCAAAGCTTTGCCGACCGAAGATGTCAGGACGTTGCAGCGCGGCGGGATCGATGCTTATGGCCAAATGCCCGAGCGAAAGATCTCCGACGGTGACGGCATGCCTTGCCGGCATTGCTTGAAGAATATAGGAGCCGGCGATGCCTACCTTGTTCTGGCATACAGGCCATTCCCTAGCCTTCAGCCCTACGCCGAAACGGGGCCGATCTTCCTGCATGCCGAGGAATGCGATGGTGCCGCTGAGAGCGAGGCGCTGCCCGAGGTTCTCGATAGCCCTGACTACATCGTGCGCGGCTATGGCAGGGATGATCGTATCGTCTATGGCAGCGGCGGCGTCATCCCGACCACGGCAATTGCTGCACGGGCCGAGACGCTGTTCGAACGCGACGAGATCGCCTACGTCCATGTCCGTTCGGCGCGCAACAATTGCTACCAGTGCCGCATCGAGCGCGCTTGAGGCTGAGATTAGCCCCTGGAAACAGTTGTCGTACTCCCGTCGCATATTCGCGATAGAAAGCCATTGTCGATCGATTTGCCGACCACGGATGAACCGGCGGTAAATCTCGACATCGAGGAAGCGGGGCTTTGGCTCCGCTTTTTTGTTGCCTGCGCTTTGCGCAGAAAAGTCTTCCACGCAAAAAAGCCCGCCGGCATGGCCGACGGGCTCAGACTGTTTGCCTGGAGGGCTTAGCTTAGTTGAACTTGTACTTTGCGCCCAGACGCACGGTCTGGAAGGACGGGGTGTCCTCGAGGATGCCGCCCGAGCCGAAGTCTTCCTTCTGATACTGCGAATAACGGTATTCCAAACCGACGGTCATATTGCTGGAGACGGCAGTTTCCAGGCCGCCACCGATCGAGAAGCCGCTCGAGCCCCAATCATAGATGTCAGCGCTACCACCACCCGGCGCTTCCGCATGCAGATCGAAGTGCTGCCAGCTGTAACCGCCGAGCACATAGGCCAGCGTTGATTCGTTGACCTTGGCACCGATTCTAGCGAGGGCATCGAAGCCGTAGTCGGCATCGCCCTTGATGGAAACGGGGCCGAGATCGAGCTTGGACTGGATGCCGGAATAACGGGCGTCCAACTGAACGCCGGCGACCCAGCTGCCGAAATCATGGTCATAGCCGACGCTGGCCTCGCCGAACACGCCTTCGCCGCCAATGCCGTTGAGCTCGCCGCTACCGCCCAACCCAAAATTGAGGTTTAGATCATGCACCATCGTGCCGGCACCGAGCGCGCCGCCGACATAGAAGCCGGTCCAATCATAGGCCGGGGCGGCAAAGGACGTGCCGCCACCATTTTGCGCGCCGAAGCGATAGTTTGCCGCGATATGGAAGGTGTGGGTGGAAGGCTCGACATCGAGAGAAGCACCGCCAAGATCGAGTACCGACTTGTCACCATAGTCCGCGTAACGATATTCGGTCTTCAACGTCCAGTTGCCACGCAGCACGGTTTCCATGCCAACGCCGAGCACATAGCCGCTGCGGTTCTGCGAGAATTCCAAGCCGTCCGCAGCGCCCGATCCGTCAAGTTTGAAATGCTGCCAGGTATACCCGCCGAGCACATAGCCCAACGTATTCGGATTGAGCAGATAGCCGGCACGCAGGCCAACATCGAAGCCGTAGGAGTTTGTCAGATCGACGTCGCCGCCTGCAATGCTCAACGAGGGGCCGATGTTACTCAGATTTGCGTCAATAAAACCACCGAGCAGGAAACGCTCCGAAACCATGTAGTCGTAGCCTGCCGTCAATTCGCCAAACACGCCATTTCCACCAAGGCCATTGAAGGCTAGGCCCGGTATGCTGAACTTGTGTACGCTAGCGCCAAAGCCGCCGCCGATGCCGACATAAGCACCGCTCCAGTTAAAGCCGGCAGCTTCTTCTACCGGTTGCACGACGTCAGCTGCATGAGCAGCAGACATCAAAGCTACAGCAGAAACAGCACCAAGAAGAAAAGATTTCGCGGATGTGCGAATGAACATATGCCCGTACCCCAATGAATAAACCCGGAAATGTCTCTAGCAGGGAGTCGGCCGGTACGGGAATGACAAATATGCAACAATGATGAGCAAAGTGCCGTTGCGTCACATCCTTCCACGCCATGCTTTGCCTGAAAAACAGGCTTGCAAGAAAAAACCCGCCGGCATGGAACCGGCGGGTTGGATTGAAAGAGGCTGTTTTCGCGAAAATCAGGCGGCGAGAACGGCTTTCGGCTCGACCAGTTCGTAGCCGAGCGCCTCCGCGACTGCCCGGTTGGTGATCTTGCCTTTATGGACATTGAGGCCGTTGCGCAGATGATGATCGTCGACCAGCGCTTTGAGGCCCTTGTCGGCAAGCTGCAGGCCATAGTGCAGCGTCGCGTTGTTGAGCGCGTGGGCCGAAGTGACCGGCACGGCACCCGGCATGTTGGCGACGCAATAGTGGATGACGCCGTCGACCTCATAGGTCGGCTCGGCATGAGTGGTGGCGTGCGAAGTCTCGAAGCAGCCGCCCTGGTCGATGGCGACGTCGACCAGCACCGAGCCTTTCTTCATGCCCGACAGCATTTCGCGCGAAACCAGTTTTGGTGCCGCGGCACCCGGGATCAGCACCGCGCCGACGACTATGTCGGCTGAAAAACACTCTTCTTCCAGCGCCTCGACAGTCGAGTAACGGGTGTGGACGCGGCCGGCGAAGAGGTCGTCGAGCTGGCGCAGGCGCGGGATCGAGCGGTCGATGATGGTGACGTCGGCGCCAAGGCCGGCCGCCATCCTGGCCGCGTGCAGGCCGACGACGCCACCGCCGAGCACGGTGACCTTGCCGGGCAGCACGCCGGGCACGCCACCCAGCAGCACACCGCGGCCGCCATTGGCCTTCTGCAGCGCCGTGGCGCCGGCCTGGATCGACAGGCGTCCGGCAACTTCCGACATCGGCGCCAGCAGCGGCAGGCCGCCACGGTCGTCGGTCACAGTCTCGTAGGCGATTGCCGTCACGCCGGACGCAAGCAGGCCCTTGGTCTGCTCCGGATCCGGCGCCAGGTGGAGGTAGGTGTACAGGATCTGGCCTTCGCGAAGCTGCGCCCATTCGCTGGGCTGCGGTTCCTTGACCTTGACGATCATGTCCGACCTGGCGAACACCTCGGCGGCCGTCTTGGCAATCGTGGCGCCGGCGGCGCGATAGGCGTTGTCATCGGCGCCGATGCCGGCCCCGGCGCCGGTCTCGACCAGCACTTCGTGGCCATGGGCGACATATTCGCGGACCGAGCCGGGAGTGAGGCCGACGCGGTATTCGTGGTTCTTGATTTCCTTGGGGCAGCCGACGCGCATTTTCTTCTCCTGATCCGGCCCTTTGGGCTCGTTCCCTGTATGAATGGAGTGAACCACGAATCGTTGCGCAGGTGTTTGCGAATGCGCTTGCGCCAACCGGCCGGTTTCGATAATCGTTGCGCGAAATAACAAGATATTCGCAGGATTCACGAATAATGCCGCTCGACAGGATTGATATCGCCATTCTCGAGGCATTGCAGAAGGATGGCAGGATACCCAACGCGGCACTTGCCGAAAAGGTCGGCCTATCGCAGTCGGCCTGTTCGCGCCGGCTCGACAATCTGGAGAAATCCGGAACCATCCGTGGCTATCATGCCCGGCTTTCCAATGCAGCACTTGGCCACCAGATGACGGCGATCGTGCACATATCGCTGTCGGGACAGTTCGAGAAGACGCTGTCGGATTTCGAGGCGGCGATCAAGCGCTGCCCGAACGTGCTGTCCTGCCATCTGATGTCGGGCGAATACGACTACATCCTGAGGATCGCGGCGAAGGATCTCGTCGACTATGAGCGCATCCACAAGGAATGGCTGTCGGCGATGCCGCACGTGACCAAGATCAATTCGTCGTTCGCCTTGCGTGAGATCGTCGACCGTACGGCCATGGGCATGAAGCCGGAGATGGCCTAGTTCCTCGACACAGAAGTTCTGACGGGTCGCTGCATAGACAAACCACCTGCCTTCGATTTGCGGAAACGGGCGTCACTTCGTCATCCACGGGCGGAGCAAGGAGTGTAGCGACGCAGCGCAGACCCGAGGATCCATGCCGCGACTTCAAAGCGTCACTACGGTGCAGAGTTCTGCTCGGCTGCATTCCTTGGTCAAGGTCACGGCATGGATCCTCGGGTCTCCGCGACGGAGCTTCGCTCCTGCTTCGCCCGTGGATGACGAAGGTGGGTGCCTTGGGTCAATCCCGAATGCCTCTGCGATCCATCGAGACGAACCATGACAACCTGGCTGCTGACAGGCCGCTAACCACCCTGTGGGGCCTGGGCTAGCTGACCGCCGTTACCACCCGATCCATCGGGATATCGTGCGGCTGCGGGTAGATGGTCGCGATGCGCTGCAATTCGTAGCCGACGCCGATGACCAGCGGCTTGAACGGCATCGCTGCCAGCGTACGGTCGAAGAAACCGCCGCCATACCCCAGGCGGTAGTTCTGGGGATCGATACCGACGATCGGCGAGATGACGATGTCCGGCAGCACCGGATCGCCCTCGGCCGGGATCGGGATATTCCAGACACCTTTCTCCAACCGGTCGCCCGCTTTGTAGGCGCGAAAGATCAGCGGCTGCCCCTTCTCGATGACGATGGGCAGGGCGGTGCGGCCGCCGCGTTCGTTTATGGACGCCATCCAAGGCCGCAAATCCGGCTCGCCACGAAACGGCCAATAGAGACTGACCATGCGCCCGGCGATCTCGCCGATGATCGCGTCGAGGCTTTCCGCAATGCTTTGCGACATTACCGTTCGGGCGTCGGCCGAAACAGCAAGACGCGCGGCGATCAGGCGTTCGCGCTCGGCTTTGCGCCAGCGTCTCACATCGGTCCAGTCGCTCGAAGGCGCACGGAATTGCGGATCGAGTTCGTGCATGAAACAGGGCGGCGAAGAATACTGCGCCGGAGCATCGTCGTCACGATCGTTGGCCATGCCTCACCTCATCGCGTGTTCGATGACGCTATACCTCGCGATACGATACAACATGTGCGTTCACGACATGCAACGACGAGTCTCGGGCACTGTCATCTGTTGTTGCATTGCACAAAAATACCTACATCCAGGACAGGCAATCTTGCTATCGGGGTGAACGAAATGAACGAAGCCAGGCATCATGTCGTCGTTGTCGGCGCAGGTTTCGGCGGCCTCGAGTTCACCGGTGCGCTTGTTGGCTCGCCGGTCCGTATCACCATGATCGACAAGCGCAACCATCACCTCTTCCAGCCGCTGCTCTACCAGGTGGCGACGACGGCGCTGGCCACCTCCGAAATTGCCTGGCCGATCCGCCACCTCCTGCGCAAGCGCAAGGATGTGACGACGCTGCTCGCCAATGTCACCGGTGTCGACCGCGCCGGCAAGCGCGTGCTGCTCGATGACGGCAGCGCGGTCGCCTACGACACGCTGGTGCTCGCCACCGGTGCCCGCCACGCCTATTTCGGCCATGACGAATGGGAGCCGTTCGCGCCTGGCCTGAAGACGCTGGAGGACGCCACCAGCATTCGGCGGCGAATTCTCCTGGCCTTCGAGCAGGCCGAGCGGGAGACCGATCCCGCCGAACGCCAGGCGTTGCTGACCATTGCGATCGTCGGCGGCGGGCCGACCGGCGTCGAGCTTGCCGGCACCATCGTCGAGTTGGCGCATGACACGCTGCGCGGCGAATTCCGCAACATCGACACGCGGCAGACGCGCGTGGTGCTGATCGAGGCCGGCGACCGTATTCTGGCCAATTTCGCACCGAAACTTTCCGACTATGCCAGCAAAGCGCTCGAGCGGCTCGGCGTGACGGTCGAGCTCGGCCGGGCCGTCACGCGCTGCGACGCCGAAGGTGTTGTGTTTGGCGATAAGCAACTGGCCGCCCGAACGATCCTGTGGGCAGCCGGCGTTGCCGCTTCGCCAGCCGCTGAATGGCTCGGCGCGCCGGCGGACCGGGCGGGCAGGGTGCTGGTCGAGCCTGACCTCAGCGTGCCCGGCAGCCCGGAGATATTTGTCATCGGCGACGCCGCTCATGTGCTGCGGCCGGACGGGCGGCCGGTTCCCGGCGTGGCGCCTTCCGCCAAGCAGGAGGGCCGACATGTTGCGGCTACCATCAAGGCCAGGCTCGGCGGCGACACGACCGCGCGTCCTTTCCACTACAGGCATGCCGGCGATCTGGCGACGATCGGCAAACGCGCCGCTGCCATCGATTTCGGCTGGATCAAGCTCACCGGCTGGCTCGCCTGGTGGCTGTGGGGAGTGGCGCACATCTATTTCCTGATCGGCTTTCGCAACCGGCTTGCGGTTTCGCTGAGCTGGCTATGGATCTACGCGACGGGGCAACGTAGCGCGCGGCTGATCACCCAGGGCGACGACGACAAGGGCTGATTTCTTCGCCCCGATCGTTCATGCGCACGTCAATCTGTTGCTGATGGACTGACGGCTTCATGCGCGCGACTTGTTGAATGGACTTAAGCAGGTTTCAGAGCGAAGTTCGCTTCGGGGCAGGGCTTGTCAGGTTGTCGAGGAGAAAACATGTCGCAACTGCTCCATCCCGTATCCCGCCGCGATCTCCTTGCGGGTGCCGCCGCCGCAGGGGCACTGATCATGCTGCATCCGTTCTCCGCCCGCGCTCAAGGCAACCAGGCCCATCTTCGGATCATGGAAACCACCGACATCCATGTGAACGTGCTGCCTTACGACTACTACGCCGACAAAGCGAACGACACGCTGGGCCTGTCGCGCACGGCGTCTCTCATCGATGCTGTGCGCAAGGAAGCCGTGAATTCGATGCTGATCGACAATGGCGACCTGCTGCAGGGCAATCCGATGGGCGACTACATCGCCTATGAGAAGGGGCTGAAGGACGGCGACCTGCATCCGATCATGAAAGGCATGAACTTGCTCGGCTACGAGTGCTCGACACTGGGCAACCACGAGTTCAACTACGGCCTGTCGTTCCTGGACAAGGTGCTGGCCGGTGCCAATTTTCCCTTCGTCTGCGCCAATTTGATCCGCGGGACCGAGCTTGCCGCTAACCCGCGCGACGACAAGCTCTATCTCAAGCCCTATGTCATCCTCGACAAGAAGATAAAGGACGGCGCGGGCGCCGAGCAGCCGATCAGGATCGGCATCATTGGCTTCGTGCCGCCGCAGATCATGGTTTGGGATCTCAAGAACCTGGAAGGCAACGTCAAGACGCGCGACATCGTCGAGGCGGCCAAGGCCTGGGTGCCGCAGATGAAGGAGGAGGGCGCCGACATCGTCATTGCGCTCTCGCATTCCGGCATCGATGTGAAGCAGGGCGAGATGATGGAGAACGCCTCGTTCTTCGTCGCCGGTGTCGACGGCATCGATGCGGTGTTCACCGGTCACCAGCATCTGGTGTTCCCCGGCAAGAAGGATTTCCAGTCGCTCGATGGTGTCGACACGCAGAAAGGCACGCTGCAGGGCAAGCCCGCCGTCATGGGCGGCTTCTGGGGCTCGCATATGGGGCTGGTCGACCTGATGCTGGAACGTGACGGGTCGAAATGGAAGGTCGTTTCAGCCACTTCCGAGGCGCGGCCGATCTTCGAACGCGTCGACAACAAGAACAAGCCGACTGTCCCGGACGACAAGCGCATCATCGCGGCCCTCGAACAGGACCACCAGGCGACACTGGCCTATGTGCGCCGCCCTGTCGGCAAGACCTCCGCGCCGCTCTATTCCTATTTCGCGCTGGTCGCCGACGATCCGTCGGTGCAGGTCGTCAGCCAGGCGCAGACCTGGTACCTCAAGGATATTCTCAAGAACACGCAATGGAAGGACGTGCCGCTGCTGTCGGCCGCCGCTCCCTTCAAGGCCGGCGGGCGCAACGGCGCCGACTACTATACCGACGTGCCGGCAGGCGACATCGCCATCAAGAATGTTGCCGACCTCTACCTCTATCCCAACACCGTGCGTGCGGTCGAAATCACCGGTGCGCAGGTCAAGGAATGGCTTGAAATGTCGGCCGGCATCTTCAACCGGATCGAGCCTGATAAGGCCGACCAGACCCTCATCAACACCGATTTTCCGTCCTACAATTTCGACGTCATCGACGGCGTCACCTACAAGATCGATCTGTCGCAGCCGTCGAAATACGATGCCAAGGGCGGGCTGGCCAACGCTGGCGCCAATCGCATCGTCGACCTGAGTTTCGATGGAAAACCAATTGATCCCAAACAGAAATTCGTCATCGCGACTAACAATTACCGGGCTGGTGGCGGCGGCAATTTCCCCGACATCAATGCCTCGAAGATCATCTACGAAGCACCGGACACCAATCGCGACGTCATCGTCCGCTATATCGTCAGCGAGGGCACGATCAATCCGTCGGCGGACGACAACTGGTCGTTCGCACCGCTGCCTGGAGCCAGCGCCGTGTTCGAAACCGGCCCCAAGGCCAAGGATTTCATTGCGCAGGTGAAATCGCTGAAGATCGAGCCGGCGGGCGAGGGCGAGGCAGGATTCGCGAAATACCGCATCCTGCTTTGAAGGGTGACGGCGACCGCGCGGCCATGTCGAGATCGTGCTCGACATCGCTTGGTCAGCGGCAATGAAAATCGAAGAGCGTGTCGATTTACGCCTTGTAGACCACCTGGCGCACGTCGATGTAGCTGGCGCGGAAGCCGGCTTCGCAATAGTGCAGGTAGAACTCCCAGAGCTTTTTGAAGCGGTCGTCGAAGCCGAGCGGAACAATCTTCTCCCATGACGCCCGGAACCGGTGGCGCCATTCGGCGAGCGTGCGCGCGTAGTCGTCGGGAAAGACGCGCTCGCGCAGGTGGGCGAGGCCATGATCCTTGCCCAGTGCCTTCAGGATCGACGGCGTCGGCAGCATGCCGCCCGGGAAGACGTAGCGCTGGATGAAATCCGGCCTTGCGCGATAGGTGTCGTAGGCGGCTTCGTTGATGGTGATGATCTGCAGGCCGGCAGTGCCCCCAGGCCTCAGGCAGGCCTTCATCTTGCCGAAAAACACCGGCCAGTATTTCTCGCCGACCGCCTCGAACATCTCGATCGAGGCGATGCGGTCATAGGTGCCGGTTTCGTCGCGATAATCCTGCAGCTTGATGTCGACCTTGTCGGCAAGGCCAGCCTTGGCGATGCGAGCCGTGGCAAAATCGTGCTGCTCGCGGCTGATCGTCAGCCCGGTCACGCGGCAGCCGATCTCGCGCGCCGCGAATTCGGCGAAGCCACCCCAGCCGCAGCCGATTTCCAGCACATGGTCCTTCGGACCGATCCCTGTATCCTTCGCCAGAGCGCGATATTTGGCGGCCTGGGCGCCTTCCAGGTCGTTGGCACCGGTCGTGTAGAGCGCCGAAGAATAGGTCATGCTCGGATCGAGCCATTCCTTGTAGAAGGCGTTGCCGAGGTCGTAATGCGCGGAGATATTGCGTTTCGAACCGGTGCGCGTGTTCTGGTTGAACCAGTGGCGGATGCGCTGGACGGTGTTGATCAGCCAACTGGTGCCGCCCGCGATACGCTCGCCGATGACCGAATTGACCACGAACAGCTCCAGGAAGCTGGTCACATCAGGGCTTTCCCAATCGCCGTCCATATAGGATTCGGCAACGCCGATCGTGCCGCCGGAAAAGGCGCGGCCCGGCAAGCGCCAATTCTTCAACACCAGTTCGGCATCTGGGCCAGGTCCCTTGCCGCCGACGAGGACGGCACGGCCGTCCGGCAGCCTGACCTTGAGCGAACCGCGCGGCAGGTTCATCGCCGCCGACAGCACCATGCGCGCTTTCGCTGGAAGACCTTTCACGATCTCCGCGAAATTGAATTCATCGAGCCTGACCGCGTCGCTCAATGCTACGCCAAAATGTTCCTTTTGCGCCATCTCGTGCCCCTGGATTTCCGCGGTGTCGGCGCAAATTGCCGGGCCACGGTTCTCTTGGATCATTCGCCAGCTTCGAACGCCGCCGCGACCGGTTCGTCGGCGAGCGGGCTCGAATGAAGTGCGCGCCCCCTACCAGAGCTTCAGCGCTTCCCGGTGAATCCGTGCGACAATCTTCCACGTCATGCGGGGAAACTTCAAGGGGCAGGCTGCAACCGGGGCTGTGCCAAGCAGATTGCTCGCGCCGGCGGGCATCTGTGCCTTTGGACAGCCAAGGCGCAGCGCGTTAAAAAACGCCTATGGCCGCAGAATTCCTTGTGCGATAGATTTAGCCATGCGTTATGTAATCGTCATTGCCGCCATCGCGTTTTTCCTGATCTGGGATGGCATGTACAATCAGGGCCGGTATCTCGACACCACGGTGAGAGAACTTAGCCGCATTGTGCGATATGCTACCGGCAAGGTTTAGCTCCGGCGGCTGCAGCCGCGACATCCTTGTCGATTGACGCCAACGTCCTGCCGTCACAAAAGACCCCAGCACTTTGATCGAGGAGGCGGGGTTGATCCGGCATATCGTTTTCTTCAGCGCGCGGCGAAAAGAGGATGTCGAGGCTGTGCGCACCGGCTTGCTGGCGCTCGGCGACATTCCTCATTCCAGCCTTTTCGAGGTCACCTTGAACACCAAGGTCGATCCACTGTCCGATGAGGTCGACGTGGTCGTCTATGCGGAGTTCGCCGACGACGCCGCGCTGGCCGCCTACAAGGCGCACCCGCTCTATGCGCAGACCACCAGCAAGGTCAAACCGATGCGGGAACTGCGCTATTCCGCCGATGTCGTTGCCGGAAGCTGATGCCTTGTCCAGGTGGTGCCTTTTTCGAAGTCCGGTGAACTGACTTGGGCGAACTGGCCGGGATTGCGATCAAGTCTTGAACCGATTTGCGGAATGATGCACATCGCGCCTGCATGACCCAAACCGCAGCCGCAGGCA
Source organism: Mesorhizobium sp. M0011 (assembly GCF_040324155.1). Lineage (NCBI taxonomy): Bacteria > Pseudomonadati > Pseudomonadota > Alphaproteobacteria > Hyphomicrobiales > Phyllobacteriaceae > Mesorhizobium > Mesorhizobium sp. M0011. The sequence continues at coordinate 45,303 of NZ_JAMYVQ010000005.1, forward strand.
CTCATCCGCTCGATCACCTGGTGCTGCCGACGCAGAGCCTTGAGGTTGCGCGAGCCCGGCTCACCGCGCTTGGCTTCGTCGTGGCCCCGACCGGCATCCATCCCTTCGGAACGGAAAACTGCTGTGTTTTCCTGGCCGACGGCACGTATCTCGAACCGCTCGCGGTCGGCGACGAACAGGTGGCGACAAAGGCTATCGCAGACGGCAATGTCTTCGTCACGCGTGATCGCGCCTATCGCGACAGCAACGGCGACGAGGGATTTTCCGCCATTGTTCTAAGCACGGGCAATGCCGATGCCGACCATGCACGCTATGTCGATGCCGGCATCTCGGCGGGAGACATGCTGGGCTTTTCGCGCGCCTTCACCGACCCTGCCGGCAAAAGCGACATCGCATCATTCAAGCTCGCCTTCGCGGCCGGAGCCGAAGCCACGGACGCCTTCCTGTTTGCCTGCGAGCGCGTCAACGCGCCTGATGTTGACCGTACGGCTTTGCAGGCCCACGCCAACGGCGCGACCGGAATTGTCGAGATCTTGGCGATCAGCGATGCGCCCGGAAAGCAGCATGGGCTGATTTCCGTGGCGGTGGACGATCCGGCCGCCGACAGGCAGGGCGGCATGTTTCCCTTGCCGAATGCAGATTTGAGCGTGCTTGACGGCGCGGCTTTCACCGCGCGCTTCGGCCTGCCTGCCGGCGCGCCGACAGATCTACGCTTCGCAGCGGTGGTCTTTTCGGTTCGGAACGCCGATGTGACATCGAGGCTGCTTGCAGCCAATTCCGTCCAACACGATATAGCGGGCAATGATATCGTCGTGCGGCCTGCACCCGGACAGGGCGCGGCCTTCATCTTCCGGGAGATCCCATGAGCAAGCCGCAAGCGTCCAATTCGATGGCGCCCAATTCGTCGGTAACCGTCGGCAATGTCGTCTTCGACAACAAGGCGGCTCTGTCGCTGATCGCCGGCCCTTGTCAGTTTGAGTCACGCCAGCACGCCTTCGATATGGCCGGCGCGCTGAAGGAACTGACCGGCAGGCTCGGCATAGGGCTCGTCTACAAGACCAGCTACGACAAGGCCAACCGCACCTCGCTGTCGGCGACGCGCGGTGCCGGTATGGACGCAGCCCTTCCCGTCTTCGACGAGTTGCGCAAGGAATTTTCGCTCCCCGTGCTGACCGATGTCCATACCGAGGAGCAGTGCGCGATCGTCGCGCCGCATGTCGATGTCCTGCAGATTCCGGCTTTCCTGTCGCGCCAGACGGACATGCTGGTCGCCGCCGCCAGGACCGGCAAGGTGATCAATGTGAAGAAGGGGCAGTTCCTCGCCCCCTGGGACATGAAGAACGTCGTCGCCAAGATCACCGGATCCGGCAATGCCAATGTGCTGACCACCGAGCGCGGCGCGTCCTTCGGCTACAACACGCTGGTGTCCGACATGCGCGCTCTTCCCATCATGGCCGAGATCGGCGCTCCGGTGATCTTCGACGCTACCCATTCGGTGCAGCAGCCGGGCGGGCAGGGGGGCTCCTCGGGCGGCGAGCGCCGCTTTGTCGAGACGCTGGCCCGCGCGGCAGTCGCTGTCGGCGTTGCCGGCGTGTTCATCGAGACCCATCAGGATCCCGACAACTCGACCTCTTCCGACGGCCCGAACATGCTCCCGTTGAAGGACATGCCGGCCCTGCTCGAGCGGCTGATGGCATTCGACCGCATCGCCAAGGGCCTCTAAGGGCGGACGCATACTCCGCCGACTGCCGGCGCTTGTGGAAGGCACGAGCCGGCTATACGCTTGGCTGGCAATGAGCGTTTTGCAGGAGGAAGCCATGTCCGTCGCCCGCGTCACCGAAATCACATCCTCGTCGAACAAGAGCTTTCAGGACGCCATCGAACAGGGAATTGCGCGCGCATCCAAAACCCTGAAGAACGTCGAGGGCGCCTGGATCCAGGACCAGAAGATCGTCGTCGAAGACGGCAAGATTGTTGCTTATCGCGTCAATATGAAGGTTACCTTCATCCTCGCGGAGTGAACGGTCGACGCCGAAAAAGTCGGGAACCTTCGCCCGCGCCCCTCATTGTCCAAGTATGGTTCGAAACCACAATGAGGAGCACAATCATGGCAACCCAGACAGGTCACACCCAAGCCATCGCCGCTTCGCGGGTCATCGGCACATCGGTCTACAATACCGAAGGCACGAGCATCGGCAGCATCGAGGATGTGATGCTTGACAAGATGACGAACGGCATCATGTTCGCGGTCATCGGTTTTGGCGGCTTCCTCGGTATCGGCGAGAAATATCACGCCATTCCGTGGGCAAGCCTCGACTACGATGAGGACAAAGGCGGGTATGTCGTGCCGTTTTCCAAGGAACAACTCAGGGCGGCACCTGCCTATTCGATCAACGAATTGACCGGGGCGGATGGCGAGGCGGCCCGCGACGAATCCTACAATTATTACAAGGTCACGCCTTACTGGCATTAACAGCAACCACAAAGCGGCCCCCCCCCCAGGCGGGGGCGCGTTGGGTTGTTGGGTATTAGCTGACGTATAAGGGGGCCATCGCCTTCGGCGGCGACTGCTGATTGTCGCACGACGTCAGGAATGCCGCCGCGATCAGGAACAGACTCACGATACCACTCAACTGGGACATGGCGAAACTCCTCCTGTTTCGCCCCGCGCCCCCGCACCATAGCCACAAGCCGGCCTGCCGTACATGACTTATCATGACAGCGATTTGCGCTTCGTGAATCGTTCGGAGGCTGATGCCGCGGCAATAATTGCCAGCGGGCCGATTGCCTTTTGCAGCACTTTGGCTAAGACGTGCGGCATTCTTCAGATCAATCGAGGACATCGCAAATGACCGCCATCATCGACATTGTCGGGCGTGAAATCCTGGACAGCCGTGGAAATCCGACCGTCGAGGTCGATGTCATTCTCGAAGATGGCTCAATGGGCCGCGCGGCGGTGCCATCGGGTGCTTCGACCGGCGCCCACGAGGCCGTCGAACTGCGCGACGGCGGTGCCCGCTATCTCGGCAAGGGTGTGCTCAGGGCCGTCGAAGCGGTGAACGGCGAACTGTTCGAGGCGATCGGCGGCATGGAAGCCGAAAACCAGATCCATATCGACCAGACCATGATCGAGCTTGACGGCACGCCCAACAAGAGCCGGCTTGGCGCCAACGCCATTCTCGGTGTGTCGCTGGCGGTGGCCAAGGCGGCCGCTGACGCCGCCGGCCTGCCGCTGTACCGTTATGTCGGTGGCACCAAGGCGCATCTCCTGCCGGTACCGATGATGAACATCATCAATGGCGGCGCGCATGCCGACAACCCGATCGATTTCCAGGAATTCATGATCCTGCCGATCGGCGCGCCGACGCTGCGCGAAGGTGTACGCTGGGGTTCGGAAATCTTCCATACGCTGCGCAAGAAGCTGAAGGATGCCGGCCACAACACCAATGTCGGCGACGAGGGCGGCTTTGCCCCGAACCTGAAAAGCGCCCCGGTGGCGCTCGATTTCATCATGGAATCGATCGAGCAGGCCGGCTTCAAGCCGGGCGACGAGATCGCGCTCGGCCTCGATTGCGCCGCGACCGAGTTCTTCAAGGACGGCAACTACGTCTATGAGGGCGAGAAGAAGACGCGCGATCCCAAGGCCCAGGCCAAATACCTGGCCAAGCTTGCCGCCGACTATCCGATCATCTCGATCGAGGACGGCTTGGCCGAGGACGATTGGGAAGGCTGGAAGTACCTGACCGACCTGATCGGCAAGAAGACGCAGCTGGTCGGCGACGATTTGTTCGTCACCAACACGGCGCGGCTACGCGACGGCATCCGCATGGGCGTTGCCAATTCGATCCTGGTCAAGGTCAACCAGATCGGCTCGTTGACGGAAACGCTCGACGCCGTCGAGACCGCGCACAAGGCCGGCTACACCGCCGTCATGTCGCACCGCTCGGGCGAAACCGAGGATTCGACCATCGCCGATCTCGCGGTTGCCACCAATTGCGGACAGATCAAGACCGGCTCGCTGTCGCGCTCCGACCGCATGGCCAAGTACAACCAGCTGATCCGCATCGAGGAAGAACTCGGCAAGCAGGCAAGCTATGCCGGCAAGTCGGTGATCAAGGGCTGATCCGGAACACCGGCTCATCGATACCGGACAAAAGGGCGGGAGCATTCCCGCCCTTTTTCGTTTCGGTGCCGCCAAACAGGTCTCCCGTAACCGTCCGTTAAGCACAATCGGGCGAAAAAGATCGTGAGCCGCCTGAGTTCGCGGGCTAGAGCCGGATGATTTCAGGTCTGTTCGACCTGAAATCTGAATCCGACTCTAAATCAAAGAGATAGAGCATGTCGTCCGAAAACCGCTTCACACTTTTCGGCATCACGCTCTAGAGGAATCGGGCGATGTGGACGCGTCAGCACAAGCAGAGAAACACCGGCCGGCTGATCATTCCCTCGCTTTGCGTGGCGTTCCTGGCCTATTTCGGCTTTCACGCCTATCATGGCGAATTCGGCATCTATTCGAAATATCAGCTGGAAGCCCAGACGGTTGCGCTGCAAGGCCAGCTCGATGCGATCAAGGCGCGCCGCATGGAACTCGAGCGCCGCGTTCGGCTGATGCATGAAGGCACGCTCGAGAAGGACATGCTCGATGAGCAGGCACGCAAGGCGCTCAATCTGTCCCAAGCCGATGAAATCACCATTATGTTGCCGACCTCGGTGAAATAACTGATTTCCAGTTAATCGCCAATATTTTCAACGATTTTAATTGCTTAGGCGCATGCCAGCTATGCAAATTCGGCATGGCGCAACGCTTTGACGCGTGTTAGCCTCCCTAAAATCGGTGGGGAGGAGCTGATCTCCCCAGAGCAGATTTCATCCTGCTCTAATGTCCACAAAGAGACGCCACAGGGAGTGATGCATGGCCACCGCCGCCAGAAAAGCGCCTGCCAAATCCAAATCCGACGGCAAATCGGGGCTTTCGGCCCCCAAACCCGCCGAGTTCACCAAGGACGAAGAGCTTGCCGCTTACCGGCACATGCTGCTCATCCGTCGTTTCGAAGAAAAGGCCGGCCAGCTTTACGGCATGGGTTTCATCGGCGGCTTCTGCCATCTCTATATCGGCCAGGAAGCGGTCGTCACCGGCATGAAGATGGCATTGATCGACGGTGACCAGATGATCACCGCATATCGCGACCACGGCCACATGCTGGCGATGGAACTGTCGCCGCGCGGCGTCATGGCCGAGCTGACCGGCCGTCGCGGCGGCTTGTCCCGGGGCAAGGGCGGCTCCATGCACATGTTCTCCAAGGAAAAGCACTTTTACGGCGGCCACGGCATCGTCGGTGCGCAGGTGTCTCTTGGTACTGGTCTCGCCTTTGCCAACCGCTACCGCGACAACAACAATGTCTCGCTGACCTATTTCGGCGACGGCGCGGCCAACCAGGGCCAGGTCTATGAAAGCTTCAACATGGCCTCGCTGTGGAAGCTGCCGGTGATCTACATCATCGAGAACAACCGCTATGCGATGGGTACCTCGGTGTCGCGCTCTTCGGCGGAAACCAACTTTTCGCATCGTGGCGCTTCGTTCAAGATCCCCGGTATCCAGGTCGACGGCATGGATGTGCGCGCTGTCAAGGCTGCCGGCGACCAGGCGACCGAATGGTGCCGCGCCGGCAACGGGCCGATCATTCTCGAAATGCAGACCTACCGCTACCGCGGTCACTCGATGTCCGATCCGGCAAAATACCGCTCCAAGGAAGAAGTGCAGAAGATGCGCTCGGACCATGACCCGATCGAGCAGGTCAAGGCACGGCTGATGGAAAAGAAGTGGGCGACCGAGGACGAGCTCAAGACCATCGACAAGGAGGTCCGCGACATCGTCGCCGACGCCGCCGAATTTGCCCAGAACGACGCGGAGCCGGATCCGTCCGAGCTCTGGACCGATATCGTATTGTAACGGGAGGGCAAGGACATGCCGATCGAAATTCTCATGCCCGCTCTCTCGCCGACCATGGAAGAGGGCAATCTTTCCAAGTGGTTGAAGAACGAGGGCGACAAGGTCGTCGCCGGCGACGTTATCGCCGAGATCGAGACCGACAAGGCGACGATGGAAGTCGAAGCTGTTGACGAAGGCACGCTGGGCAAGATCCTGATCGCCGCCGGTACCGAAGGCGTCAAGGTCAACACACCGATCGCCGTGCTGCTGCAGGACGGCGAAAGTGCCGGGGATATCGGCAAGTCTGCGGCGCCCGCCAAGGCGGAAGCACCTGCAAAGGCAGAGGCTCCGGCCGCAGCAGAGGACAAGGCGGAGGCCGCAAAGCCGGCCGCCGCACCGGTGGCTGCCGCCCCGAAGACGGAGATCGCCGCCGATCCGGACATTCCGGCCGGCACGGAGATGGTCTCCACCACGGTGCGCGAAGCGCTGCGTGATGCGATGGCCGAGGAAATGCGCCGCGACGGCGATGTCTTCGTCATGGGCGAGGAGGTTGCCGAATACCAGGGCGCCTACAAGATCACGCAAGGCCTGCTGCAGGAATTCGGGCCGCGGCGCGTCGTCGACACGCCGATCACCGAGCATGGCTTTGCCGGCGTTGGCGTGGGTGCGGCGATGGCCGGCCTGAAGCCGATCGTCGAGTTCATGACCTTCAACTTCGCCATGCAGGCGATCGACCAGATCATCAACTCGGCCGCCAAGACGCTCTATATGTCCGGCGGCCAGATGGGCGCGCCGATCGTGTTCCGTGGACCGAACGGTGCCGCCGCACGCGTCGCTGCCCAGCACTCGCAGTGCTATGCTGCCTGGTACAGCCACATTCCGGGCCTCAAGGTCGTGATGCCCTACACCGCCGCCGACGCCAAGGGCTTGCTGAAGGCTGCAATCCGCGATCCCAACCCGATCATCTTCCTCGAGAATGAAATCCTTTACGGTCAGTCCTTCGACGTGCCGAAGCTGGACGATTTCGTGTTGCCGATCGGCAAGGCGCGCATCCATAAATCAGGCAAGGATGTCACCATCGTCTCCTTCGGCATCGGCATGACCTATGCGGTCAAGGCTGAAGCGGAACTGCGTGGCCTTGGCATCGACGTCGAGATCATCGATCTCAGGACCATCCGCCCGCTCGATCTCGACACCATTATCGCCTCGGTCAAGAAGACCAACCGGCTGATCGTTGTCGAAGAGGGATATCCGCAGAGCTCCGTCGGCGACCATATCGCCAACCAGGTGTCGCAGCGCGCCTTCGACTTTCTGGACGCGCCGGTCATCACCATCGCCGGCAAGGATGTGCCGATGCCTTATGCGGCCAACCTCGAGAAGCTGGCGTTGCCGAATGTCGGCGAAGTCATCGAGGCGGTCAAAGCCGTCACGTATCGCTGAATCGGGCGGGAGGACAAAATGCCAATCAACATCACCATGCCGGCCCTGTCGCCCACGATGGAAGAGGGCAATCTGTCCAAGTGGCTCGTCAAGGAAGGCGACAAGGTTTCGCCGGGCGATGTCATTGCCGAGATCGAGACCGACAAGGCGACGATGGAAGTCGAGGCTGTCGATGAGGGCACGGTTGCAAAGCTCGTCGTTCCCGCCGGCACCGAGGGCGTCAAAGTCAATGCGCTGATCGCCGTGCTCGCCGGAGAGGGCGAGGATGCCGGTGCTGCCGCGAAAAGCGATGGTGGTGCTGTGACGGCGAAAGCGGAGGCCAAGCAGGACAAGGCGCCAATCTCCCCACCTGTGGGGGAGATGTCGACGAAGTCGACAGAGGGGGGCGCTGTCCCGCCGGCGTCGCATTCTGTCACGCCCCCCTCTGCCCTGCCCTCTTTGCCGCCACTTGGCATCTCCCCCTCAAGGGGGGAGATCGGCCAGTCGCCGGAAGGCCGCACCTTCGCCTCGCCGCTCGCACGCCGCATTGCGAAGGAGGCCGGCGTCGATGTGTCTGCCGTGTCGGGCACCGGTCCGCATGGCCGCGTGGTCAAGGCGGATGTCGATGCGGCGATTGCCGGTGGAGGCGCCCAGGCGGCGCCTGCCGCCAAGGCTCCTGCTGGCGCTCCTGCGCCTGCGGTGAAGGCAATGTCGGACGAACAGGTGCTGAAACTGTTCGAACAGGGTTCCTACGACCTCGTCCCGCATGACAATATGCGCAAGACCATCGCGCGGCGCCTGGTCGAGGCCAAGACCACCATCCCGCATTTCTACCTGACGCTCGACTGCGAGCTCGATGCGCTGCTGGCGCTGCGCACGCAGATCAACGCCGCAGCGCCGGTGAAGAAGACCGACAAGGGCGAGGCGCCGGCTTACAAGCTGTCGGTCAACGACATGGTCATCAAGGCGATGGCTATGGCGCTGAAGGCAGTGCCGGATGCCAATGCCTCATGGACCGAAAGCGCCATGGTCAAGCACAAGCATGCCGATGTCGGCGTCGCGGTGTCGATCCCGGGCGGCCTGATCACGCCGATTATCCGCAAGGCCGATGAGAAGACGCTGTCCACCATCTCCAACGAGATGAAGGATCTGGCCAGCCGCGCGCGCAGCCGCAAGCTGAAGCCGGAAGAGTATCAGGGCGGCACCACGGCGGTGTCCAACCTCGGCATGTTCGGCATCAAGGACTTTGCCGCCGTCATCAACCCGCCGCATGCGACGATCCTTGCCGTCGGTGCGGGTGAGGAGCGGGCGGTGGTCAAGAATGGCGAGATCAAAATCGCCACCGTGATGTCGGTGACGCTGTCGACCGATCATCGCGCCGTCGACGGCGCGCTGGGTGCCGAACTGCTGGTCGCCTTCAAGCGCCTGATCGAGAACCCGATGGGCATGCTGGTTTAGGACGGAGAGGGCGGTGCGGATCTTCTTCACCTCCCTTATGGCGTTTTTCCTGTCAGGATTGGCAGGCGGCTTGGTTGCTCAACAGCTGGCGGTCGCAACCCATGCGCAGGAAGAATACATTCTGGTGTTCATGACGTCGGTGCTTGTCACCATTGTCGCGACGATCGTGTTTTTCATCGCGCAGCTTTTTTCGAACGCACCGTCGATCATCAACTGGCTGGGCCTCTGCGCAATTGTCCTGTTCGTGCTGATCGGGCTCGGCCTGATCGGTTGGACGTTCTCTCAGCCGGTCGATAAGCGCCAGTGGGGAGGTGACCTGCCGATCGTCGCCGGCCTGGTTTTGCCGAACCTGGCCACTGTGCTGGTTCACTGGCTGTTCGTGCGCTGGCGGTTGAGGCGCAGCTCGATTAACGCACAGGTGGGCGCATGAAGACGGTTCTTTGCTACGGCGACTCGCTGACCTGGGGCTACAATGCCGAAGGTGGCCGCCATGCGCTGGAAGACCGCTGGCCGAGCGTGCTGCAGGCAGCGTTAGGCGGCAGCGTGCAAGTGATTGCCGATGGCCTCAACGGCCGCACCACGGCCTTCGACGATCATCTGGCCGGTGCGGACCGCAACGGTGCAAAACTGCTACCAACCGTCCTGACGACCCATGCGCCGATTGACCTGATTGTCATCATGCTCGGCGCCAACGACATGAAGCCGTGGATCCACGGCAATCCCGTCGCGGCCAAGCAGGGCATCCAGCGGTTGATCGACATCGTGCGCGGTCACGACTATCCGTTCGACTGGCCGGCGCCACAGATCCTGATCGTTTCGCCGCCTGTGGTCAGCCGTACAGACAATGCCGAATTCAAGGAGATGTTTGCCGGCGGCGACGACGCCTCCACCCGGCTGGCGCCGCTCTACGCCGCCCTTGCCGATGAGGTTGGCTGCGGCTTCTTTGACGCCGGCAGCGTGGCGCAAACCACACCGCTTGATGGCGTCCACCTCGACGCCGAGAACACGCGAAACATCGGCAAGGCGCTGGCACCCGTCGTGCGCGTCATGCTGGAATTGTGAAGGAGAAAAACCGTGGCTGAGAACTACGACGTCATCATCATCGGCTCCGGCCCTGGCGGCTATGTCACCGCGGTGCGTTCCGCGCAACTCGGCTTCAAGACGGCGATCGTCGAGCGCGAGCATCTCGGCGGCATCTGCCTCAACTGGGGCTGCATCCCGACCAAGGCGCTGCTGCGCTCGGCCGAGATCATGCACTATTCGGATCACCTGAAGGATTACGGGCTGAAGCTCGACGGCAAGGTCAGCGTCGATGCGTCAGCCGTCGTCGATCGCTCGCGCAAGGTGTCGCTGCGGCTCAATGGCGGCGTTGCCTTCCTCATGAAGAAGAACAAGGTCGACGTCATCTGGGGCGAGGCCAAGCTTTCGAAGCCGGGTGAGATCGTCGTGTCCAAGACGGCCAAGAAGCCGATGGAGCCGCAGCCGCCGGTGCCGAAAGGCGTCAAGGGCGAAGGCACGTACACCGCCAAGCACATCATCCTGGCGACCGGCGCCCGGCCGCGCGCGCTGCCCGGCATCGAGCCGGACGGCAAGCTGATCTGGACTTATTTTGAAGCCATGGTGCCGAAGGAGATGCCGAAGTCGCTGCTAGTCATGGGGTCGGGCGCCATCGGCATCGAATTCGCCTCCTTCTACCGCACCATGGGCGCCGAAGTGACGGTGGTCGAGCTGCTGCCTGCGGTGATGCCGGTCGAGGATGCCGAAGTCTCGAAATTCGCGCAGAAGCAGTTCGAGAAGCAAGGCATGAAGATCATCCTCGAAGCCAAGGTGACCAAGGTCGAGAAGGGTGCCAACTCGGTCACCGCGCATGTCGAGATGAAGGACGGCAAGGTCGAGAAGATCACCGCCGATCGGATGATCTCGGCCGTCGGCGTCCAGGGCAACATCGAGGGCCTCGGGCTCGAGGCGCTTGGCGTGAAGACGGAGCGTGGCTGCGTCGTCATCGATGGTTACGGCAAGACCAACGTGCCGGGCATCTACGCCATCGGCGATGTCGCCGGCCCGCCGATGCTCGCCCACAAGGCCGAACATGAGGGGGTCGTGTGCATCGAGAAGATCGCAGATTTTCCTGGCGTGCATGCCACCGACAAGCTGAAGATTCCGGGCTGCACCTACTGCAATCCGCAGGTCGCCTCGGTAGGCCTGACGGAAGCCAAGGCCAAGGCCGAGGGCAAGGACATCCGGGTCGGGCGCTTCCAGTTCGCCGCCAATGGCAAGGCCATTGCGCTCGGCGAGGATCAGGGTTTCATCAAGACCATCTTCGACAAGAAGACCGGTCAATTGCTCGGCGCCCACATGGTCGGTGCCGAAGTGACCGAACTGATCCAGGGTTTTGTCGTGGCGATGAACCTGGAGACGACCGAGGAAGAGCTGATGCACACCATCTTCCCGCACCCGACGCTGTCGGAGATGATGAAGGAAAGCGTGCTCGACGCCTATGGCCGCGCGCTCAACGCCTGATAGATTGAAAGCGCTGCTACAGATGGAACCCGGCGGCAAGGTACTTCGTTTGCGAATGCGTTTTCACGTATCCCACAAGGAGAAGGCATATGCACCTGAATGGCGTCGGCTGGATAGCAGCCATCATCATCGGCGGCCTGGCAGGCTGGTTCGCCGAAATGTTCATGAAGAGCAACACCGGCATCTTCATGAACATCGTCATGGGCATCGTCGGCGCGGTCGTGCTGAACGCCATTCTGCAGGCTCTCAATTTTGGCCCGTTCGGCGTCGGCTGGATTGCCTATCTGATCACCGGCTTTATCGGTGCCTGCCTGCTGATCTGGGCCGGGTGTCTGGTGCGCCGTTAGCATCACTGAAGAGTTGCTATGCGAAAAAGGCTGTTGCGGCATGCGCCGTGGCGGCCTTTTTCTTTGCGTTGAAAAGTCTTAGATGACGTTATGACAGCGAACGCCTGACTGGCGTCGCGAATGAACCAGGTTTCCCGATGGTCACTGTCCTCGATACGATCGCCAACGCCCCGCGCTTGCGGCATCCGGAAAAGGCGCACAAGCCTGATCAGGACGTGCTGCGCAAGCCCGACTGGATCCGCGTCAAGGCGCCGGTGTCGAAGGGCTATGCCGAAACGCGCGAAATCGTCAAATCGCACAAGCTGGTGACGGTCTGCGAAGAGGCCGGCTGCCCTAACATCGGCGAATGCTGGGAAAAGAAGCACGCCACCTTCATGATCATGGGCGAGATCTGCACCCGCGCCTGCGCCTTCTGCAACGTCGCCACGGGCGTTCCAACAGCGCTTGACCCGGATGAACCGGCCCGCGTCGCGCATGCGGTCAAGCAGATGGGCCTTACCCATGTGGTCATCACCTCGGTGGACCGTGACGATCTCTCCGATGGCGGTGCGCAGCATTTCGCTGAAGTCATTCGTGCCATCCGGGCCGCGACGCCTTCGACGACGATCGAAATCCTGACGCCCGACTTCCTGCGCAAGGACGGCGCGCTGGAGATCGTCGTGGCCGCCAAGCCCGACGTCTTCAACCACAATCTCGAAACCGTACCGTCGAACTATCTGACGGTTCGTCCGGGCGCCCGCTATTTCCATTCGATCCGGCTGTTGCAGCGGGTCAAGGAGCTTGATCCGTCAATCTTCACCAAGTCCGGCATCATGGTGGGGCTGGGCGAGGAACGGAATGAAATCCTGCAGCTGATGGACGATCTGCGGTCCGCCAATGTCGATTTCATGACCATCGGCCAGTACCTGCAGCCGTCGAAGAAGCACCACCCGGTGATCCGCTTCGTCACGCCGGAGGAGTTCAAATCCTTTGAGACGATCGGCCGGACCAAGGGTTTCCTGCTGGTGGCATCTAGCCCGCTGACGCGTTCATCGCATCACGCCGGCGACGATTTTGCCAAGCTGCGCGCGGCACGGGAAGCGATTCTCAAGAAATCAGCTTAACTCGCTGGTTCCATGCCAAAATTCGAAGCCACCCGACGCGTATCCCATACACCCGAGCAGATGTTCGCTTTGGTCGCCGATGTTGAATCCTATCCGCAATTCCTGCCGCTTTGCGAAGCGCTGACGGTTCGCTCGCGCAAGGAGCGTGACGGGCGCACTGTTCTGCTTGCCGACATGAGCATCGGCTACAAGGCCATCCGCGAAACCTTCACGACGCAGGTGCTGCTGAAGCCCGCCGAGAACGCCATCGACGTGAAATACATCGACGGGCCGTTCAAATATTTGAGCAATGTCTGGCGTTTCGAACCCGACGGCGCCGGTTGCGCCGTCCGCTTCTTCATCGACTACGAGTTCAAGAGCCGTATTCTGGGCGCGGTCATGGGAACCATGTTCGATCGCGCCTTCCGCATGTTCGCCGAAGCCTTTGAGAAGCGCGCCGACGTCATCTACGGTGCAAAACCGTCTTGAGGCCCTGCGCATGCTTTTCTGGATAGCGAGCACCGTTGGACTGGCAATCGCCTATCTCTTCGGTACCATGCCCACGGGTTATCTGGCGGGGAAGCTGCTCAAGGGCATCGATATCCGGGAGCATGGCTCCAAATCCACCGGGGCAACGAACGTCTTGCGGGTCTTGGGAAAATGGCCTGCGTTGGTGGTGTTGCTGCTGGATGTGCTGAAAGGCGCGGCGGCGATCGTTTTTGCCCGCTGGTTCTATCCCTGGTTCATCACGTTGCCGTTGGTTACGCCATCGACCCCGCTTGACCTGCAAACCTGGGTGCCTTGGGCTGTTTGCCTGGCCGGAATTGCCGTGTTGTTGGGACATGGCCGTTCGATCTGGCTGAATTTTACAGGTGGCAAATCCGCTGCGACGGGGCTTGGCGTGTTGCTGGCTCTGTCTTGGCCGGTAGGTGTGGGGGCTGCGGCGGCTTTTGGTGCTGTGCTGGCTACGTCTCGGATAGTTTCCCTGAGTTCGATGGTAGCGGCGTTGACCGCGATCGCCCTCATCTGTGGCCTGGAGCAACCGTTGGCCTATCGGTTGCTGGTGATTGCGGGCAGCATCTACGTGATTGCGCGCCATCGTGCCAACATTCAGCGGCTGCTGGCTGGGACGGAGCCACGCTTAGGGCAAAGCAGCCCGGAATCGAAAACGTAACCGCAATCCAGCTTTCGGGCCCGCCCGCCCAACGTTTTTATACCCTATCCGAGTGCTTGTAGGCCCAGTTCCAGCGCTTGCCGGACCGTTTCGCGACGAATGAAATCGCGGCCTTTGTCTGCAAAGAGCTGGTGCTCGGCGACAATCGGTCGGCCGTCCAGCGCAACCCCGAACCAGACCAGGCCGACCGGTTTTCCCGCCGAACCGCCGCCAGGCCCGGCAATGCCGGTGACCGCCAGGGTCAGCCCGGCGCGCGAACGGGCAAGCGCGCCTGCCGCCATTTCAATCGCAGTCTCGCGCGAAACCGCGCCATGCGCCTCGAGCGTGACGGCGGAAACACCGAGCATGTCCATCTTGGCTTCGTTGGAATAGGTGATGAAGCCGCGATCGACCACGGTGGACGAGCCGGCGATGTCGGTCAACGCGGCGATGATCATGCCGCCGGTGCAGCTTTCCGCCGTTGCCAGCATGATGCCACGTCTCTGACAGGCTTGCAGCAGGGCATTTGCCAGCTCGTTGTGGGTCATTCCGGCACCTCGCCGGGAAACACCACGCTGGCGGTGGCGATCGCCGCAATGCCTTCCTCGCGCCCGACAAAGCCGAGCTTTTCGTTGGTTGTCGCCTTGATCGAGATGCGGTCCGCGGAAATTGCCAGCATCTTCGAAAGGGCTGCGGTCATGGCCTCGCGATGCGGGCCGACGCGCGGCGCTTCGCAGATCAGCGTGATGTCGGCATTGGCGATGCGGCCGCCGCGCGCGCGCACCAGCCTTGCCGCATGCTCGACGAATATGCGCGACGCAGCGCCTTTCCACTGCGGGTCGGATGGCGGAAAATGCGTGCCGATGTCGCCTGCGCCGCAAGTCGCCAGCAGCGCATCGGTCAAGGCGTGCAGACCGACATCGGCGTCGGAATGGCCGGACAGCTTCTTGTCGTGCGCAATGGCGACGCCACACAAAGTGACATGGTCTCCCGGTTCGAAGGCGTGGACGTCGTAGCCATTGCCGGTACGGATATCGGGAAAGCGCACGCGTTCGCCGGAAAGCCGCTGGTCCGCCATCGCAATATCCCGTGCCCAGGTGAGTTTGACATTGTCCGGCGAGCCCGGAACGATCTTGACCGGAATATTCGCCCATTCGGCGATCGCGGCATCGTCGGTAAAATCCATTCTTCCCAGATGATGGGCTTTCTCGTGCGCGGCAAGAATGGGCCAGAACGGAAAGCCCTGTGGCGTTTGCGCCGCGTGAAGACCGCTGCGCGAAACGGTTTCGCCAACCACGCCGGAGGCCGATTCGCGCTTCAGCGTGTCGGCGACGGGCAAAGCGGGCAACGCGCCCTCGCGCTCGCCGATGGCGGCGATGGTGCGATCTATCAGGTCCGCATCGACAAACGGGCGGACGGCGTCGTGGATCAGAACCTGCGCCGGCGCGTGGCCTCTAAGGGCAAGCAGGCCGAGCCGGACGGATTCCTGCCTCGTCGCCCCGCCCATGATGGCGGTGACGCGCTCTACATTGGCGCCCGCCGCCTGCCGGAACAGCTCGTGGTCATCGGCATGAATGGCGACGACGATCTCGCTGGTCCGCGGGTGGGCCAGAAAAATGTCCAGCGTGTGTGCAATGACGGCAAAGCCGCCAATGTGTTGATATTGCTTCGGTCCGTTGGCCTGTCCGGCGCGCGCGCCACGGCCGGCCGCAACGATCACCACCGCGACCTTGCCATCCGCATCCGAAACGTGATTTTCACTTGCGTCAGTCATGCCCGTTTGGTCCTAGCGCACGATCCCGAAAAGTGTAATCGGTTTTCGGAAAGATCGTGCGCTAAGTATGAAATTCCAAAGCGTCCTTTGCGCGTCCTGAGGGACGCGCGGCGCTTTGGTCGCGGCCAAAGCCGAAGGCCAGCATTTTCCCAATTGCGCCTAAATGTGGCGTCATTCCGCGTTGCACATTGCGCCGGTTCTGGCTAGAGAATGTGCAACGAATGAAGATGCTTGGTTTTTGTGCATGGTTAACTTGACCAAATTGCCTGACTTGACCAAATTGGCAGGGCCGCTCGATGTCGGTGGTGTGAGAATCCGCAATCGCGTGTTCCTCGCACCGATGTCGGGGATTACGGACGAGCCGTTCCGGCAGCGTGCCCACGCGCATGGAGCAGGCCTGGTCGTGTCCGAAATGGTTGCCAGCGGAGAGCTCGCCAAGGGCAGGGCCGGTTTCAACCTGCGCATACGCCACTCCGGCCTGCCCGTCCATATGGTTCAGCTTGCAGGCCGTGAGGCGATGCACATGGCCGAAGGTGCCAGAATCGCAGCCGGTGAGGGGGCCGACATTATCGACATCAACATGGGCTGCCCGGCCAAGAAGGTTACCGGCGGTTATGCGGGTTCGGCATTGATGCTGGATCTCGACCACGCACTGTCGCTGATCGACGCCGTTGTCGGCGCGGTCGAGGTGCCAGTGACGGTCAAGATGCGGCTTGGCTGGGACGAAGGCGCGCTCAACGCCCCAATGCTGGCGCGCCGCGCCGAGCAGGCCGGCGTCAGGATGGTTACCGTGCACGGCCGCACGCGCTGCCAGTTCTACCAGGGCAAGGCCGACTGGCGCGCCATCGCCCGCGTCAAGGAAGCCGTGTCCATCCCGGTCGTCGCCAATGGTGACGTCTCTTCGCCGGCGGAAGCGGCCGACATTCTCGATCAATCGGGTGCCGACGCCGTGATGATCGGCCGTGCCCATTATGGCGCGCCCTGGATCGCAGGCGGCATTGCGGCCGCGGCGACCGGCGAGGCGACGCCAAACATGCCACGGGACTCGACGGCGCTCGCCGACTACATCGTGGCCCACTATGAGGACATGCTGGCGCTCTACGGCGCCGAAAGCGGCCTGCGCCAGGCGCGCAAGCATCTTGGCTGGTATCTTGATCGGCATGCCGACGGCGTCGCCGACGACAGCCGAAAGGCCATACTGACCGCATTCGAGCCCGCGCGCGTCATTGCCTTGCTGCGCGATGTGTTTTCGCGCGATCCGCAACCCTTGAACCTGCGGAGCGCCGCATGAACGCCGCCGCCGGCCCGGGCGCCGAAATGGCGGATGCCGCCCAAATCGTGCTCAACACCATCCGCCGCCCGGTGATCATGATCAGCGAGGAGGGGTTCATCACCTTCGCCAACGCCGACGCGGAAGACTTCTTTCGTTCGAGCGCGACCATGCTCGCCCGCAACACGCTGTCAAAACTCATTCCCTTCGGCAGCCCGCTGCTGACACTGGTCGACCAGGTGCGCGAGCGCCGGGCCCCGGTCAACGAGTATCGGGTCGACGTGTCGTCGCCGCGGCTCGGCATCGAAAAGGTCGTCGATCTCTACGTCGCGCCGGTGCCGGAATTTCCGGGCTCGGTGGTGGTGATGTTCCAGGAACGGTCGATGGCCGACAAGATCGACCGGCAGATGACGCATCGGGGCGCGGCACGTTCGGTCACCGGTCTGGCGGCGATGCTTGCCCATGAGATCAAGAACCCGCTCTCAGGCATCCGCGGCGCTGCCCAGTTGCTCGAACTGTCGGCTTCCGACGAAGACCGCGCGCTGACGCGGCTGATCACCGACGAGACCGACCGCATCGTGTCGCTGGTCGATCGCATGGAGGTATTTTCCGACGAGCGGCCGATCGACCGCTACCCCGTCAACATCCATGTCGTTCTCGACCATGTGAAGGCGATTGCCAAGAACGGTTTTGCCAAGAGAATCAAGATATTGGAGGATTATGATCCTTCGTTGCCTCCGGTGTTTGCCAACCGCGACCAGTTGATCCAGGTGTTCCTCAACCTGGTCAAGAACGCCGCCGAGGCGATCGGCAGCGACCCGCAGGGCGAGATCGTGCTGTCGACCGCCTTCCGGCCAGGCATCCGTGTTTCCGTTCCGGGCACGCAGGACCGCGTGTCGCTGCCGCTGGAATTCTGCGTGCGCGACAATGGCTCCGGCGTCTCCGAGGACATCTTGCCGATCCTGTTCGACCCGTTCATCACCACCAAGCCGAACGGCTCCGGGTTGGGTCTTGCGCTGGTCGCCAAGATCGTCGGCGAGCATGGCGGCATCATCGAATGCGAATCGACGCCGCGCGGCACCACATTCCGCATCCTGATGCCGGCCTGGAAAGAAGCGCCAAACGGCGCCGATGATGACGGTGAAGGAGACCGCAAATGACCGTTCGCGGCAATATTCTCGTCGCCGACGACGACGCGGCGATCCGTACCGTCCTCAACCAGGCGCTTTCGCGCGCCGGCCACGAGGTGCGCGTCACCTCCAATGCTTCGACTTTGTGGCGCTGGGTGGCGGCGGGCGAGGGCGACCTTGTCATCACCGATGTGGTCATGCCGGACGAGAACGCCTTCGACATGCTGCCGCGCATCAAGAAGGCGCGGCCGGAGCTGCCGGTCATCGTCATGAGCGCCCAGAACACCTTCATGACGGCCATCCGCGCGTCCGAAACCGGCGCCTATGAATATCTGCCGAAGCCGTTCGACTTGACCGAGCTGCTCAACATCGTCAACCGCGCGCTTTCCGAGCCGCGGCGGCCGAAGATCGATCCGCGGCCTGAAGAACAGCCAGACGCGATGCCGTTGGTCGGCCGTTCGGCGGCCATGCAGGACATCTACCGCATGCTGGCGCGCATGATGCAGACCGACCTGACGGTGATGATCTCGGGCGAATCCGGCACCGGCAAGGAGCTGGTGGCGCGCGCGCTGCATGAATATGGCCGCCGCCGCGGCGGCCCCTTCGTCGCCATCAATATGGCGGCGATCCCGCGCGACCTGATCGAATCGGAACTGTTTGGTCACGAGAAGGGTGCCTTCACCGGCGCACAGAACCGCTCGACCGGGCGCTTCGAACAGGCTGAAGGCGGCACGCTTTTCCTCGACGAGATCGGCGACATGTCGATGGAGGCGCAGACGCGTCTGCTGCGCGTGCTCCAACAGGGTGAATATACGACGGTTGGCGGACGCACGCCGATCAAGACCGACGTGCGCATCGTCGCCGCCACCAACAAGGATCTGCGCACGCTGATCAACCAGGGGCTTTTTCGCGAGGATCTGTTCTATCGCCTCAACGTCGTGCCGCTCCGGCTGCCGGCGCTGCGTGAGCGCTCCGAGGATGTGCCGGACCTCGTCCGCCACTTCTTCAAGCTCGGCGAGATGGAAGGCCTGCAGACCAAGCGCATTTCTTCCGGCGGCATCGAGTTGATGAAGCGCTATCCGTGGCCAGGCAATGTTCGCGAACTGGAAAACCTCGTTCGGAGGCTCGCCGCGCTCTATTCGCAGGACGAGATTTCCGCCGAGATCATCGAGGCCGAGCTGAAGACCGGCGAGCGCCCCGTAGTGCCGGGAGGCGGTAACCTCATTCCCGACGATTTGTCGATTGGCCAGGCGGTGGAGCATTTCCTGCAGCGCTATTTCGCGTCGTTTGCCGGCGACTTGCCTCCTGCCGGGCTCTATCAGCGCATCCTATCCGAGGTCGAGTTTCCGCTTGTCCTGGCCTCGATGACGGCAACGCGCGGCAACCAGATCAAGGCTGCGGAACTGCTGGGCTTGAACCGCAACACGCTGCGCAAGAAGATTCGCGAGCTCGGCGTCAACGTCTACAAATCATCGCGGCAGGGCTGAGCCTTGATCTGAGCCCGCGCTCTTTTCAGGGGATCGGCTCGCGAAAGATTTCCGTCTCGGTCACACTTGTTGCATAATCGCCACAATGCGTTGCATACATCCGACGCAATCATGGCTCTAGACGGCGACATGGCTCCGCAGGCACCGACAACAAACCAACCGCTTTTCAGCGAACCCGGCGCTCGTGACGGGCGCCGGCTGCTTGCGCTGCCAGGCGTGATCGCGGTCGTCGGCGCGCTGATGACGGCGGCGATCTCGTTCACCATCCTCGTTGGCGCCACGCCGATCACACCGAACGAGTCGACGACGCTGGCGTTGATTGCCCTCAACACGGCTTTCGTCCTGTTTCTTATCGCGCTGGTCGGGCGTGAGGTGCACCGCATCCTGATGGCGCGCCGGCATGGCAAGGCCGCTTCGCGGCTGCATGTGCGCATTGTCGCCATGTTCGCCCTGGTTGCCGCCATTCCCGCCATCATGGTGGCCATCATCGCGTCGATCACGCTCGACATCGGCCTCGACCGCTGGTTCGAGATCCGCACCAAGACGATCGTCAATTCATCGCTCTCGATCGCCGACGCCTATGTCCAGGAAAATGCCCGCAACCTCCAGGGCACGACTCTGTCCATGGCCTATGATCTCGATGCGTCGCGCACGCTCTACGGCCTTGATCGTACCGGCTTTCTCGACCTGATGAACAAGGAAGCCGTGGGCCGTTCGCTGGCCCATGCGGCGCTGATCAAGCCGGACGGCTCTTTCGTCATGAGCGCCAAGACCGATACGGATTTCGCCATGCCCGAGCCGCCGGAAGGCGCGGTGGCCAGCGCTACCGACGGCAAGCCGGTGCTGATCGAACCGAAAACGCGCAACATCATGGGCGCCATCGTCAAGCTGCGGGAGATCGAAGGACTCTACCTCTACACCATTCGGCTCGTCGATCCCGAAGTGATCAAGGCAAGGCAGATCGTCAGGTCCAACACCGACGAATATCGGGGGCTGGAAGATAACCGCCGTACCTCTCAGGTGGCCTTCGCGCTGCCCTATCTGTCGTTGACGCTCATCATTATCCTGTCCGCGATCTGGACCGGCATTGCGGTCGCCGACCGTCTGGTGCGGCCTATTCGCCAGCTCATCGGCGCCGCCGACGAGGTCGCGACCGGCAATCTCGACGTCGCGGTTCCCGTCAGGCCTTCGGACGGCGATGTCGCCTCGCTCGGCGATACGTTCAACAAGATGCTGCTCGAACTGAAATCACAGCGCAACGAGATCCTGTCGGCCAAGGACCTGATCGATGAAAGGCGCCGCTTTTCGGAAGCCGTGCTTGCCGGCGTCACCGCAGGCGTCATCGGCGTCGACCCCTACGGCATCGTCACCATCGTCAACCGCTCGGCCGAGGCGATGCTGGCCATTTCCGCCAGCGCCGCCCTCGGCCAGAACCTCTCCGCCGTGCTGCCGCATGTCGGCCGCGTCTTCGAGATCGGCCGCAAGTCCGGCAAGCCCGTCTATCGCGAGCAGGTGACCTTCTACCGCACCGGCGCCGAGCGGACCTTCAACGTGCAGATCACCATAGAGGCCGGCGACGACGGCTCGGAGGAAAAATCCTATGTCGTGACGGTCGACGACATCACCGATCTGGTTCAGGCCCAGCGCTCCTCCGCCTGGGCCGACGTGGCGCGTCGCATCGCCCACGAGATCAAGAACCCGCTGACGCCGATCCAGCTTTCGGCCGAGCGCATCAAGCGCCGTTACGGCAAGGTCATCACCGAGGACCGCGAGGTTTTCGACCAATGCACCGACACCATCATCCGTCAGGTTGAGGATATCGGCCGTATGGTCGACGAATTCTCGGCGTTCGCGCGCATGCCGAAGCCCGAGATGAAGGCGATAGATCTGCGCGAATCGCTGCGTGAGGCCTCGTTCCTGGTCGAGGTCAGCCGCGCCGACATCACTTTCGAGCGGATCTTCGGCACCGAGCCGCTCAAGGGCACGTTCGACAGCCGCCTGATGGCGCAGGCTTTCGGCAATGTGATCAAGAACGCCGCCGAGGCAATCGACGGATTGGAACAGAAGGACGGTTCGCACGGCATAATCCGGATTCAAGCCGGGCGCCAGAATGGTGCGATTCGAATCGACGTCATCGACAATGGCAAAGGCCTGCCGCGCGAGAATCGCCAACGGCTGCTCGAGCCCTACATGACCACACGCGAGAAGGGCACCGGACTTGGCCTCGCTATCGTCAAGAAGATCGTGGAGGACCATGGCGGCAGGCTGGAACTACACGATGCTCCAGCGGACTTCCACGATGGGCGCGGCGCGATGATCAGCATCATCCTGCCGCCTGCGGCCGCAACGGCTCCGCGCGGCGAAAGCAGGGCGGAAAACGAAAGAGAAACTGAAAAGGTCGGTAATGGCGTCTGATATTCTCATCGTCGATGACGAGGAAGACATCCGTGAACTCGTCGCGGGCATACTGAGCGACGAAGGTCACGAAACCCGCACGGCATTCGATGCCGACAGCGCGCTCGCTGCTATAGCTGATCGCGCGCCGCGGCTGATTTTCCTCGATATCTGGCTGCAGGGCTCGCGCCTGGACGGGCTGGCGCTGCTCGACGAGATCAAGACCATGCATCCGACCTTGCCGGTGGTGATGATTTCCGGCCACGGCAACATCGAAACGGCGGTCTCCGCCATCCGTCGCGGCGCCTATGACTTCATCGAAAAGCCGTTCAAGGCCGACAGGCTGATCCTTATTGCCGAGCGTGCGCTGGAGACCTCGAAATTGCGGCGCGAGGTTTCCGACCTCAAGCTGCGCAGCGGCGAAACCTTCGATCTGATCGGCATGTCGTCGGCGATGAGCCAGTTGCGCCAGACGATCGAACGCGTCGCGCCGACCAACAGCCGCGTGATGATCATCGGACCGTCTGGCTCGGGCAAGGAACTGGCCGCGCGCGCCATCCACACGCTGTCGGCGCGCAAGAGCGCACCTTTCGTGACGCTGAGCGCCGCCAACATCACGCCCGAGCGCATGGAGATCGAGCTGTTCGGCACCGAATCGAATGGCGTCGAGCGCAAGGTCGGGGCGCTGGAGGAGGCCCATCGCGGTATCCTCTACATCGACGAGGTGGCCGACATGCCGCGCGAGACGCAGAACAAGATCCTGCGCGTGCTGGTCGAGCAGCAGTTCGAGCGGGTAGGGGGAACCAAGCGGGTCAAGGTCGATGTCCGCATCATCTCCTCGACCTCGCAGAACCTCGAAGCGATGATTGCCGACGGGCGTTTTCGCGAGGATCTTTACCATCGCCTCGCGGTGGTTCCGGTCATCGTGCCGGGATTGGCCGAGCGGCGCGAGGATATTCCCTACCTCGTCGATAATTTCATGAAGCAGATCGCCCGCCAGGCCGGCATCAAGCCGCGCCGCATCGGCGACGACGCGCTGGCCGTGCTGCAGGCGCACAACTGGCCGGGCAACGTTCGCCAGCTGCGCAACAATGTCGAGCGCCTGATGATCCTTGCGCGCGGCGACGACGTCGATGCGCCGATCACCGCCGACCTGTTGCCGGCCGAGATCGGCGATGTCATGCCGCGCACGCCGAATCAATCCGACCAGCACATCATGGCGCTGCCGTTGCGCGAAGCGCGTGAGCAGTTCGAGAAGGATTACCTGATCGCCCAGATCAACCGGTTCGGCGGCAACATCTCGAAGACCGCCGAGTTCATCGGCATGGAGCGCTCCGCTCTGCATCGCAAGCTGAAGTCGCTGGGCGTCTGAGCGCGACATATCCAGCCGCCGCGCCCGGGCCGAGCATTTGCCGGTTACGGCGGCGGTGGAATCGCATAAGAAAGCCCCGAGAATATCCTAGAGGTTGCCCATGCCGCGCATTGCCTATGTCAACGGGCGCTATGTCACGCACGCCGACGCCGCCGTCCATATCGAGGACCGTGGCTATCAGTTCGCCGACGGTGTCTATGAGGTCTGCGAGGTGGCGCGTGGTTTCATCGTCGACATGCCGCGCCATCTGTCCCGGCTGAACCGCTCGCTGACCGAATTGTCGATCGCCTGGCCGGTCACCTCTCACGTGCTGCCACTCATTCTGCGCGAGGTGGTCAATCGCAACCAGGTCGCCAATGGCCTGGTCTACGTGCAGGTGACGCGCGGTGTGGCCAGCCGCGACTTCGCCTTCCCTTCCGCCGACACGAAGCCGGCCCTGGTGGTCACCGCCAGGAAGGCCGACCCAGCGGCTGGAGCGAAGCGAGCCGAGACCGGCATCGCGGTCATCACCGTGCCGGAGAACCGGTGGGACCGCGTCG
Organism: Mesorhizobium sp. M0011; assembly: GCF_040324155.1. Lineage (NCBI taxonomy): Bacteria > Pseudomonadati > Pseudomonadota > Alphaproteobacteria > Hyphomicrobiales > Phyllobacteriaceae > Mesorhizobium > Mesorhizobium sp. M0011. The sequence continues at coordinate 69,177 of NZ_JAMYVQ010000005.1, forward strand.
ACATCAAGACCGTCGGGCTGCTGCCCAATGTATTGGCCAAGCAGAAGGCTAAAGAAGCTGGCGCCCAGGAAGCCTGGTTCGTCGACGGTGAAGGCAACGTCAAGGAAGGCGGCTCGTCCAACGCCTGGATCGTCACCAGGGACGGCGTCCTCGTCACCAGGCCGGCCGAGCACGGCATCTTGCGCGGCATCACCCGCACGACCATGTTCGAAGTGGCGGCCAAGCTTGGCCTGAAGATCGAGGAGCGCGGCTTTTCCGTCGCCGAGGCCAAGGCGGCACGCGAGGCGTTCATCAGCTCCGCAACGACAATCGCCATGCCGGTGGTGAGCATCGACGGCGATACGGTCGCCAACGGGCACCCCGGCTCAATAACACTTTCCTTGCGGCAGGCCTTTTTTGACATTGCGGAAAAAAGTCCAGCCTGATAACCGCACAGGTGGAATGAACATCAATATATCTCGTTCTGCTTGTCGTTACTGACGACAAGACGGTGTTTGCGAGCTTGACATGCGCCCGTTAATTTGGCGCATTGGCTTGCAAACCGAAGGGGATCGGCGAAAGACAAGAACAATGGCGGAACGATCGCAAAACCTTCAGGACCTGTTCCTGAATTCAGTTCGCAAGAGCAAGAACCCGCTCACCATCTTCCTCATCAACGGCGTGAAGCTGACCGGCGTGGTCACTTCGTTCGACAATTTCTGTGTCCTGCTGCGCCGCGACGGACACTCCCAGCTCGTCTACAAGCACGCCATTTCCACGATCATGCCGAGCCAGCCGGTTCAGATGTTCGATGGCGAGGAAAGCCAGGGCGCCTGATTGGCACGTGAAAAAGACGCGGACGCCACCGTTCGCGGAAAACCAACACATCATCCCGGGACGGAAGCCAAGGGCCCGACCCGGGCTGTTGTCATTGTGCCCGTCCTTACCCGCCACCAGCGCAACGACGACGAGACCAACCGTCCTCGGTTGATGCGTTCGGCTGATGCTCGTCACGACGAGGCCGTCGGCCTTGCTCGCGCCATCAACCTGGATCTGATCCACACTGCGGTGGTGACCGTCAACGATCCGCGCCCGGCGACGCTGCTCGGCAGCGGCAAGGTTGCGGAGTTCGCGGAAATCGTCAAAGAGGGACATGCGGAAGTGGTCGTCGTCGACCATCCGCTGACCCCGGTGCAGCAGCGCAATCTCGAAAAAGAGCTGAACGCCAAGGTGCTGGACCGCACCGGGCTGATTCTCGAGATCTTCGGCGAGCGCGCGCGCACCAAGGAAGGCACGCTGCAGGTCGAACTCGCCCATCTCAACTACCAGAAGGGCCGCCTCGTGCGCAGCTGGACCCATCTGGAGCGCCAGCGCGGTGGCGCCGGCTTCCTCGGGGGCCCCGGCGAAACGCAGATCGAATCCGACCGGCGGCAGTTGCAGGAAAAGATCATCAAGCTGAAGCAGGAGCTGGAAACGGTGCGGCGCACGCGCGACCTGCACCGCGCCAAGCGCAGGAAGGTGCCGTTCCCGGTGGTGGCGATCGTCGGCTACACCAACGCCGGCAAGTCGACGCTGTTCAACCGGCTGACCGGAGCAGACGTGCTGGCGCAGGACATGCTGTTCGCCACGCTCGACCCGACGCTTCGGCGCGTACGCCTGCCGCACGGCACGCCGATCATCCTATCTGACACTGTGGGTTTCATCTCGGATCTGCCGACGCATCTGATCGCGGCTTTCCGCGCCACCCTGGAAGAGGTGGTCGAGGCCGATCTCGTGCTTCATCTGCGCGACATTTCCGATCCGGACACCGCGGCACAAGCGGAAGATGTCGAGCGCATCCTGGCCGACCTCGGTGTCGACGCCGGCGACGCCAAGCGCGTGATCGAAGTGTGGAACAAGATCGACCGGCTCGACGAAGGCAACCGGACCCGGCTGCTTGCAGACGGCGCCAATGCCAGCAAGGCGCCGCCGATTGCGGTGTCGGCTGTCACCGGCGAGGGCATCGATGCGCTGAAGGCAATCATCGAAACGCGGATGGCGGGCGAGCTCGAAGACCTGACGGTGACGATCGAGCCGGCACAGTTCGGCCTTGTCGACTGGCTTTACCGCAATGGCGATGTCGTTTCGCGAAGCGACAATGATGACGGCAGCGCCACCATCTCGCTCAAGGCCACGCAAAGCGCCCGCGAAGAGATCGAAAGCAGATTGCGTCGTAAAAACAACGGCTAATGTAACTTACTTCGCGGTCTTTGCTTCCTGCCATAGCGCTTCCATCTCGGCCAGATCGGCCTTGTCCAGCGTGTTGCCGGCTTTCTCCAAAGCCTGCTCGACATAATGGAAACGTGAGCGGAATTTTTCGTTGGTGCCGCTCAGCGCTGCTTCCGAATCGAGCTTGAGGTGCCGTCCGAGATTGACGACGGCAAATAGCATGTCGCCGAACTCGTCCTTGATCGAGGCCGTGTCGCCCTTGGCCAGTGCCTCGCGCAACTCGCCGATCTCTTCCTCGATCTTGTCGAGGATGGGCGCCGCCTCGCTCCAGTCGAAACCGACGCGGGCGGCCTTCTCCTGAAGTTTCAGTGCCCGCGTCAGCGCGGGCAGGGCGACCGGCACGCTGTCCAGAAACCCCTTGCCATTGTCTTCGGGATCGAGATCGCGCGCGAGGCGGGCGCTTCGTTTCTCCGCCTTCTCTTCTGCCTTGATCTTTTCCCACATGCCCTTGGCCATGCCGGCGCTGCGGGCTTTTTCGTCGCCGAAGACATGCGGATGGCGTCGGATCATCTTGGTGGTGATCGCCTGAACCACATCCGGGAAGGCGAATTCACCGGCCTCCTCGGCCATCTGTGCGTGATAGACGACCTGCAGCAGAAGATCGCCGAGCTCGTCGCGCAGATCGTCAAGGTCGCCGCGCGCGATGGCGTCCGCCACCTCATAGGCTTCCTCGATCGTGTAGGGCGCGATGGTCGAGAAATCCTGTTCGACGTCCCAGGGGCAGCCGGTCTTCGGCGCCCGCAGCGCCGCCATGATCTCGATCAGGCGCGAAATGTCTTTTGATGGCGTCATCGAGAGCTATTCCAGGAAAAGTGTGAAACGGTTTTCTGTCCGGAATTGCGTCAAAACAGTCTATCGGATGCTATCCCGCGACCGGCCGCGCGGCCAACGCTGTCAGCCGGCGCGGAAGCCTTGTCCACAGATGAGCCGCGTCAATCAAGAACCGAAACGATCGCCTTGGCGAATTCGTCCATGCCGTCCTCGGGCAGTCCGGCGACATTGATGCGGCTGTCGCCGACCATGTAGACGCCGTGCTCGGCACGCAACCGCTCGACCTGTGCTTCCGTGAGGCCAAGGCGGGAGAACATGCCGCGATGGCTGGCGACGAAGTCGAAGCGGTCGGAATTGGACTGCCGGCGCAGCGCCTCGGCGAACTGGACGCGAAGCCTGAGCATACGCAGGCGCATCTCTTCGAGCTCGGCTTCCCAGTCGGCGCGCAAGGCGGCGTCTTCGAGCACGATGCGCACGGCTGCCGCACCATGGTCCGGCGGCATCGAATACATGGCGCGCGCCGCCGACAGCATCTGGCTCATCGCCACATCCGCCTGTGCGCCGTCCCTGGCCAGGATCATCGCCGCGCCGACGCGTTCGCGGTAGACGGCGAAATTCTTCGAGCAGCTCGACGCGACGACCATCTCCGGAACTTTCGCGGCCAGCAGGCGCAAGCCGAGGGCGTCGGCCTCGAGGCCATCGCCAAAGCCCTGATAAGCGATGTCGACGAAGGGCAGCAGCTCGCGCTCGACGACCAGATCGGTAACGGCTGCCCACTGTGCCGCATCCAGATTGGCGCCGGTCGGGTTGTGGCAGCAGCCATGCAGCAACACGACGTCGCCGCTCTTTGCGGTCCGCAGGGCCACCAGCATGTCGTCGAAACGAACGGCGCCCGAGGCGGCATCGAAATAGGGGTACTCGCGGATCTGCAGGCCGGCGGCGCGCATCACCGGCATGTGGTTCGGCCAAGTCGGATCCGATAGCCAGATGGTTGCATCCGAGCGCGTCCGCTTCAGCAGTTCCGCCACCAGCCGCAGCGCGCCGGAACCGCCGGGCGCCTGTGCGGCGCGGATGCGTGTCATGTCAGCGCCTGGACCGAAGGCGAGCCTGGCCATCACTGTGTTGAAGCCGGTATCGCCGGCAAGGCCGAGATAGGTCTTGGTGTCCTGGCCCTGCAGCAGGCGCTTTTCCGCTTCGCGCACGGCGCGCATGACCGGCGTCTTGCCGTCGCGATCCTTGTAGACGCCGACACCGAGATCGACCTTGTCTGGACGCGGATCGGCACGATAAAGGCCGATCAGGGCCAGGATCTTGTCGGCAGGGGCGGGCTGCAGGGTCTCAAACATCGATAGGGCTCCAATGGCGGCGGAGTGATACGCAAATCGGTCGCGTTTCGCCAGCGGTTTTAGCTAGGTGATCCAGCCTGAGACGGGGGTGCCGGGAAGCCTGCCCTGCACGCTCCCCGTGATATGGACGGGGTTCGGTGCGGAACCCATTGATGCGCGTGGGAAAATGACCAGCCAACATCAACAGAGCCACCACGCCATCGTCCGCGCCGGCATGAGCGCTTCCGTGCGCAATTTCGGCTTTGCCGGGGCCAGTGGTCAGGCCCCACCGTATTTCCCAGCCTGCCGCAACAGATAGGCGATCGCGCCCAGCACCATCAAGGCCAGCCCGAACCATGTCAGGGCATAGGCCAGATGGTTGTTGTGGAACGAAACGACCGTCAGGCCGCCGACCGGCCACCCTCCCGGATTGGGCGTGGCATCGGCATCGATGAAATAAGGAGCGACACGCCCGAGGCCTTGCGTCGTGGCGATCGCCTGCACATCGCGCGAATACCAGCGGTTGGCGGCCGGATCGTTGTTACGCAGGAAGCCGCCTTTCGGTTCGCTGATGCGCAGCAGGCCGTGAATTCCGGTGTGATCGCCCGAGGGCTTGCCTGCGAGGCGGGTTGCCGGATCGCGCTTGTCCGTCGGCACGAAGCCCCTGTTCACCAGAATCGTGAAGCCATCATCCGCTCGGAACGGCGCCATTACCCAGAAGCCACCGCCGAGATCGGTGACCGCCTGGACCAGGGTCTCGCGATCACCGAGAAACCGGCCTGGAACGACGAGGCGGCGATACTCGTCATCCCTGGCGTTGATCGCTGGCCAGGCCGAAGGCGCCGGGGCGGCCACAGGTACTGCCTTGAGACGCTGGTCGACACGCTCGATCAGGTCGAGTTTCCAGACGCGGCGCTCCAGCTGCCAGACACCAAGCGCCGAAAGGCCGGTGATGCCGATGGCCCCGCAAAGGCAAAGCACCAACAGCGTCCATGGTGAACGCGTAACCCTTTGGCCGTCGCCTGTATTCGAATGCGGTGTCGTCCGTGCCTGTTCGTCCAAAGCCAGGTCCCTCTCTCAGGGTATCTGACTCATGTCATGGCCGGGCATCATGTTGACGTTCAGATGGTACATGACCCAGAGTGAGCCCGTCAGCGCGATCACCACCAGGATGAGGGTGAAGATCAGGGCCATCATGGTCCAGCCGTTCTCCGACCTGGTGTTCATATGCAGAAAGAACACCATGTGGACGATGATTTGCACGATGGCGAAGGCCATGATGGCAATCGCCGACGCCATCTGATTGCCGAGCGCGTTGGTCATGACCAGCCAGAAGGGAATGGCGGTCAGCACGACCGACAGGCCGAAGCCTGTCAGATAGCCGCGCAGCGAGCCGTGATCGACGCCGTGATGCGCGTGGCTCTGGTCGCTGGTGTCTGTGTGGTGGCCGGCGCTCATCGCAACATTCCCATCAGATAAACGAAAGTGAAGACGCCGATCCAGATGACGTCGAGGAAGTGCCAGAACATGCTCAGGCACATCAGGCGCCGCTGGTTCGCGGCGATCAGCCCGTGCCTGGAGACCTGCACCATCAGCACCACCAGCCAGATCAGGCCGAAGGTGACGTGCAGGCCGTGCGTTCCGACCAGCGTGAAGAACGACGACAGGAAGCCGCTGCGCTGCGGCGTCGCCCCCTCGTGGATGAAATGGGCGAATTCGTAGAGTTCGATGCTGAGAAAGGCGAGGCCGAACAGGCCAGTGATCACCAGCCACACCTGCATGGGTTTCACCCGTCCCTTCGCCATCTCCAGCATCGCGAAGCCGTAAGTGATGGAGGACAGGAGCAGCATGGTGGTGTTCAGCGCGACCAGCGGAAGATCGAACAGGTCCTTCGGCGCGGGTCCGGCCGCGTAATTGCCACCGAGCACGCCGTAGACCGCGAACAGCATCGCGAAGATGAGGCAGTCGCTCATCAGATAGATCCAGAAGCCGAGCATGGTGCTGCTGCCGCTCTCGGCATGGCCGTGGTCGTCTTCCAGGTGGAAGACCGTGTCGTCGATCACCGTGTCGGCGTGTGCCATGGTGCTTATCCCGCCTGGCTGGTGGCTGCGAGCAGGCGTGTCCGCTCGTCCTCGACGCGGGTGACGTCACTGGACGGAATGTGGAAGTCCCGGTCGTAGTTGAAAGTATGCGCGATGGCGTAGCCGATCAGGGCGACGAAGCTGACGATCGCCAGCCACCAAATGTACCAGATGAGCGCCATGGCAAGCACCACGCTCAACCCGGCCAGGACGAAGCCGGCTCCGGTGTTGCGCGGCATGTGGATGTCGCGGAAGCCCGTCAACGGACGCTGGTAGCCGCGATTCTTCATGTCCGTCCAGGCGTCGAGATCGTGGACGACCGGCGTGAAGGCGAAATTGTAGGCCGGCGGCGGCGAGGACGTCGCCCATTCGAGCGTACGCCCGTCCCACGGATCGCCGGTATCGTCGCGAAGCTGCTCGCGCCGGCGCACGCTGACGAAGATCTGGATGAGGAAGGACAGGATGCCAAGCAGGATCAGGAAGGCGCCGAAGGCGGCGATGATGAACCAGATCTGCAGCGAGGGATCCTCAAAGGTGCGCAGCCGGCGCGTTACGCCCATCAAGCCGAGGATGTAGAGCGGCATGAAGGCGAACCAGAAGCCGACCACCCAGAACCAGAACGACATCTTTCCCCAGAACGGATCAAGCCGGAATCCGAATGCCTTGGGGAACCAGTAGCTGATGCCGGCAAACAGGCCGAACAGCACGCCGCCGATGATGACGTTGTGGAAATGCGCGACCAGGAACAGGCTGTTGTGGAGCACGAAGTCGGCTGGCGGAACCGCGAGCAGCACGCCGGTCATGCCGCCGACCACGAAGGTCAGCATGAAGGCGACCGTCCACATCATCGGCAGTTCGAAGCGGATGCGGCCGCGGTACATGGTGAACAGCCAGTTGAATATCTTGGCGCCTGTCGGGATCGAAATGATCATCGTTGTGATGCCGAAGAACGAGTTGACGCTCGCTCCCGATCCCATGGTGAAGAAGTGATGCAGCCAGACCAGGTAGGACAGGATGGTGATGACGATGGTTGCATAGACCATCGATGTGTAGCCGAAGAGCCGCTTGCCGCAGAAGGCCGAGGTCACTTCGGAGAATATGCCGAAGGCCGGCAGGATCAGGATGTAGACCTCGGGGTGGCCCCAGATCCAGATCAGGTTCACGTACATCATCGGATTGCCGCCGAAGTCGTTCGTGAAGAAGTTGGTGCCGACATAGCGGTCGAGAGCCAGCAGGGCCAGCACCGCCGTCAGCACCGGGAAGGCGGCGACGATGAGCACATTGGTGCAGAGCGCGGTCCAGGTGAAGATCGGCATTCTCATCATGGTCATGCCTGGCGCGCGCATCTTGACGATGGTGCAGACCAGGTTCACGCCCGACAGCAGCGTGCCGACGCCCGCCACTTGCAGGGCCCAGATATAATAATCGACACCGACATCGGGACTGTAGCCGATACCCGACAGCGGCGGATAGGCAAGCCAGCCGGTGCGGGCGAATTCGCCGACGAACAGCGACATCATGACGATGACCGCGCCGCCGACCGTCATCCAGAAGCTGAAATTGTTGAGGAACGGAAACGACACGTCGCGCGCGCCGATCTGCAGCGGGACGACGAAATTCATCAGGCCCGTCACCAGCGGCATCGCCACGAAGAAGATCATGATCACGCCGTGCGCGGTGAAGATCTGGTCGTAGTGATGCGAATTGAGATAGCCTTCCGAACCGCCGAAGGCCATCGCCTGCTGGAGCCGCATCATGATGGCGTCGCTGAAGCCGCGCAGCAGCATGACGATGCCGAGCACCATGTACATCACACCGATGCGCTTGTGGTCGACGCTGGTGAACCATTCGCGCCACAGATAGCCCCAGAGCTTGAAATAGGTCAGTGCGCCGACGAGTGCCACGCCGCCCAGCGCGACGACTATGAAGGTCGCGACCACGATGGGTTCGTGCAGCGGCAGCGACTCGAGCGTAAGCCGGCCGAAGATCGCCTTGGGAAAAGCAGGATTGTCGAACATGTCTTGCGTGGCGCCTCAGGAGTTGAAGGGCGACCGAAGCGTGCCGGTTACGGAAGGTGACGGCAGTCGGATCGACAGGGGCAGTGGCCGTTGCAGACCAGCGCCGACTATCGGCGTCGAGGTCATCGGCGTGACGGATTGATCGGCCTTCGAAGCCGCTAGTGCTTCTTCGGTCGTGCATATGCTGGCGACATAGGACGGGGCAGGGCCGAATATCGTGCCGCGCCGGGCGAACTTGTCGTACAGCAGCGGAAGGGTGTTGCGGATGCCGGCCATTCCCAGACCGCCCTTGGCATCGATCTGCGACATCTCGCTCATGCACATCTTGCCGGGCTCGACGCACATGTTGAGGATCGCCTTGTAGAGATCGGCATCCACCGCCGCATAGTGGCGCACGGGTTGGTTCTCGCTGGGCTGTTCGAGCTCCAGATAGCCGTTTCGGTCGAGCTTGCCGCCGCCGTCCTTTGCCTTCGCGATCCATGCCTGGAAACCGGCATCGTCTAGGCCGTGGAACGCGAAGCGCATTCCCGAGAAGCCGGCGCCGCTGTAGTTGGCGGAGAACCCTTCATAGTCGCCGGACTTGTTTATGACGGCGTGCAGCCTGGTTTCCATACCCGGCATTGCATAGATCTGGCCGGCCAGTGCTGGAATGTAGAAGGAGTTCATCACCGATGCGGAGGTGATGCGAAAGCTGATCGGCCGGTCGACCGGCGCAGCCAGTTCGTTGACCATGGCGACGCCGTACTGCGGATAGATGAACAGCCATTTCCAGTCGAGCGCGACGACTTCGACCTCAAGCGGGCGCACGTCCGGCGGCAGCGGCTTGCCGGCCGCTACACGTCCGATCGGACGATAGGGGTCGAGCAGATGGGTGCCCATCCAGGTCACTGCGCCCAAGCAGATTATGATCAGAAGCGGCACAGCCCAAATGACGAGTTCGAGGTGGGTCGAGTGGTCCCAATCCGGCTCGTAGCGCGCCTCGCGGTTGGACTGGCGGTATCGCCAGGCAAAGAATATGGTGAGAGCCATCACCGGTATGATGACGATCAGCATCAGTGCCGTGGACACTATCAGCAGGTCGCGCTGCTGCGCGGCGACGTCGCCGGCAGGGTTCATGACGACCATGCTGCAGGAGCCGAGCGATGCCAGCAGGGGCAGCAGGAAAAGGGTACGAAGACGGCTCAATGTATGACCTGTCGGTTGTTCCCCCCAGTGCTAGCCGTACTGCGGCAATGAAGGCATTGGACAATTTGTCCAATGCCGCAATGACGCGGCAGGCGTCATCAAAGCACCTGGCCCGCGCACATGGCAAGCGATCGCATGAGACCGCGGCGGGGCGACGGAGAATGCTGTGAGCCCAACTTCGAAAATCGAAGCCGACGCAAGACGGATCAACGCGCGGCATCATGAGGTGAAGCCCGCCGAAATCGCCGTCGGCGTCATCATCGGCAGGACGTCGGAATTCTTCGACTTCTTCGTCTACGCGATCGCTTCCGTCATCGTTTTTCCGAAGCTCGTATTTCCTTATGCCGACCCGTTGACCGGCACGCTCTACTCCTTCGCCATCTTCGCGCTTGCCTTCATCGCGCGGCCGATCGGCACGGCGATCTTCACCGCGCTCGACCGCGCCTACGGACGCAGCGCCAAGCTCACCATCGCGCTGTTCCTGCTGGGGACCTCGACCGTGTCGATCGCCTTCGTGCCCGGTTACGACCAGATCGGCCAGGCTTCGGCCTGGCTGCTGGCCATGTTCCGGATCGGTCAGGGACTGGCGCTGGGCGGGACATGGGACGGACTTGCCTCGCTGCTGGCGTTGAATGCGCCCGAAAAGCGCCGCGGCTGGTATGCGATGATCCCGCAGCTGGGCGCGCCACTCGGGCTCATCGTTGCCAGCGCCCTGTTTGCATATTTCGTCGGCAACCTGTCGGCCGAAGACTTCTTCAGCTGGGGCTGGCGCTACCCGTTCTTCGTCGCCTTCGCCATCAATGTCGTCGCCCTGTTCGCACGGCTGCGCATCGTGGTGACGCCGGAATACACCAAACTGTTCGAAGGCCAGGAACTGGAGCCGACTTCCGTCCGCGAGACGTTGCGCGCCGAAGGGCGCACTGTCGTGCTCGGCGCCTTCGCGCCGCTGGCGAGTTTCGCCCTGTTCCACATGGTGACTGTGTTTCCTCTGTCCTGGATTTTCCTGTTCACGCGCGAGGGACCGGCTCGGTTCCTGGTCATCGAGACGATCGGAGCCTTCTTCGGCCTGGCGGCAATCGCGATCTCGGGCTTCGTCGCCGACCGAGTTGGGCGCTGGCCCTTGCTCGGAGGCTCGGCGGTGGCCATCGCCGTTTTCAGCGGTTTCGCGCCACAGCTGCTCGATGGCGGCTTCGTCGGAGAGTCCGTCTTCATGGTCTTGGGCTTCGTCCTGCTCGGCCTGTCGTTCGGCCAGTCTTCAGGAGCACTCGCCTCGAATTTTTCAAAGACCTACCGCTATACAGGTGCTGCGCTGACCTCGGACCTCGCCTGGCTGTTCGGGGCGGGCTTCGCCCCCATAGTCGCCCTGTTCCTGTCCGCCCATTTCGGGCTGATCTCGTCAGGCGCCTATCTGTTGTCGGGAGCACTATGCACCTTGCTTGCGCTGAGGCTCAACCAGCGCCTGGATCGGACGCCCGCTTGAGTGACCTGCTTGGCCAGGGCTGGGGACCTCCCGGCCCAATGACTCTGCACGACAAGACCAACAAACAGAATTTTCTGCTTCTGATTCAACTGCGCTGGATCGCGGTCGGTGGTCAGATCGTGACGATCCTGTTCGTCCGCTACGTGCTCGGCATCGGATTGCCACTGGTCCCGATGGCGGTGGTGATCCTGCTGCTGATCGGTCTCAATGTCGCCAGCCTGCGCCGGCACAGCAGCCAGGACGCGATCACCAACACCGAGCTGTTTCTTGGGCTGCTGCTCGACGTCACCGCGTTGACGGTCCAGCTTTACCTGAGTGGCGGCGCGTCCAATCCCTTCATTTCGCTTTACCTGCTCCAGGTCATCCTGGGCGCGGTGCTGCTGGAGACATGGTCGGTCTGGGCCCTTGTCCTCATTGCAAGCACGTGCTTCATCGCGCTGACCACCTTCTACCGTGAGATCAGCCTGCCCGCCGCACACGGTGCCGGGCTGTTCAGCCTGCACATCCAAGGCATGTTCATCTGTTTCGTCCTGGCGGCAACGCTTCTGGTGCTGTTCATCACCAGGGTCCAGAACAACATTCGCACCCGCGACGCCCATCTTGCGGATTTGCGCCAGCAGTCGGCGGAGGAGGCTCACATCGTCAGGATGGGCCTGCTCGCCTCCGGCGCCGCGCATGAGCTCGGCACGCCGCTGGCCACGCTTTCCGTCATCCTCAACGACTGGCAGCGCATGCCGGCTCTCGAGGCCGATCCGGATCTGGCGCAGGAAATCCGGGAGATGCAGGGCCAGTTGGACCGTTGCAAGAAGATCGTTTCGGGAATCCTGATGTCGTCGGGCGAATTGCGCGGCGAAGGCACGGTTCGCACCTCCGTCGACACCTTCCTGGCGGAGCTGGTGGCCGAATGGAAATCGACACGGCTGCCGCAAGGTTTCGAATACACCAGGCGTTTCGGCGCCAACCAGGAGATCGTCTCCGATCCTGCGCTCAAACAGGTGATGTTCAATGTACTGGACAACGCACTTGAAGCGTCGCCTCTATGGGTCGGGTTGATCGTCAGCCGCCACGCTGACGATCTTATCGTCGAAGTTGTCGACGCGGGACCGGGATTTGAAGAAGCCATGCTTGCTGAATTCGGCAAGCCCTATACGTCGACCAAAAACCGGCCAGGTAGCGGGCTCGGCCTGTTTCTGGTCGTCAATGTCATCCGCAAGCTGGGGGGTAGCGTCACCGTAAGAAATAGAACCGAGGGGGGAGCTTCGGTTACGTTGCATCTGCCGCTGGCTGCTCTGTCTCCGCGAGGGCACAATGCCGACTAAACGCACGCTGTTGATCGTCGAGGACGACATCGCCTTTGCCAACGCACTGCGCCGGTCTTTCGAACGGCGTGACTACGAAACGCATAGCTGCCGGAGCGTCGACGGCGTGCATGCGCTGATCGGCACCGTTGCCTTCCAATATGCCGTCGTCGATCTCAAGCTTGCCAGCGGCTCGGGCCTGGAATGCGTCAGGGCGCTGCACGAGCACGATCCTGAAATGCGGATCGTCGTGTTGACCGGCTTTGCAAGCATCGCCACCGCTGTCGAGGCGATCAAGCTCGGCGCCTGCCAGTATCTTGCCAAGCCCGCCAACACCGACGACATTGAAGCCGCTTTCGGCCAGGTCGAGGGCAATGCTTCGGTGCCGCTCGCCGAGCGACCAACCTCGATAAAGAACCTCGAATGGGAGCGCATCCACGAAATGCTGGTGGAGGCCGACTTCAACATTTCCGAAACAGCACGACGGCTGGGCATGCACCGCCGGACGCTGGCGAGGAAGCTGGAGAAGAGGCGTGTGAAGTAGGCACGATCTACTGCATTCCAGTCGCCACATTGGGCCCACTGCCGCCATGCCTGCCGTCGATGCACAGATGGAAATCACCCGCACAACGATTCCGGGAGCTTGTATTTCTCGGCTTCATCATGCGGTTCCAGGAATAGCCGCTCGATGCTGCGAGGCGCAGGGTAGAGGCGAACGATGCCCTCAAAGGGAAAAAATTGGCAGGGCAGGGATTAAAATCCCCACATGCTCCGTAAACAGGACATGAAATCGTCGATGCCACGCTTTGACATCATAGGACAGCTCGGTTCGCTGCGTCGCTATGCGCGCTCGCTGACGCGCGACAGCACCGACGCCGAGGATCTTGTCCATGACGCGCTGGTGCGCGCCTATGAGCGGCGCAGCACGTTCCGCTCCGGCGGAAACCTGCGCGCGTGGCTGCTGTCGATCGTCCACAACACCTTCATCGACAAGATGCGGTCCCGCAAGTCCGAAGCGTCGCGCGTCGAACAGGCTGGATACCTGGCCGACGGCAGCACGCCGGCACCACAGGAACATTCGGTGCGCCTGGCGCAGGTGCGCGAGGCTTTTTTCAGCCTGCCGGAAGAACAGCGTTCAGCGCTGCACCTCGTCGCCATCGAAGGCCTCTCCTATCAACAGGCCGCCGATGCCAGCGGCGTGCCGCTCGGCACGCTGATGTCACGCATCGGCAGGGCGCGCTCCGCACTGCGCGAGATGGAGGAGCCGGCGAAGGCAAAAAACCATCTCAGGATCGTTGGAGGCCCGTCATGACCGCAACTGTCGATCCCGTGACCGATATCGACCTCGACGCCTATGTCGACGATCAGGTCGACGTCACCCGCCGCATCGAGGTCGAAGCATTCTTGTCCGCTCGCCCGGAGGCGGCGGCGCGCGTGATGTCGGATCTCAGGACCCGCGATGAACTGCGCGTGGCGCTTGCCGGTTCCGCAGGTTTGGCCGGCTCCAAGGGCATGGCGCGGCCCGCGACCGCCGATGCCGCGCGGCGGCTGGAGAGGGGGCTTGCCCGCGGCCGGCTCTTCGGCGTGTTGCAGCGCGCGGCGGCGGTCGCCGGCTTCGTCGCCGCCGGCTGGCTGGCAAACGGCATCATCGGGCCGATCTCGGTGACCAAGGTCGTCGCCTCGCCGCAGCCGCCCGCCTATGTCGACGAGGCGGTGCAGGCCCACAGGACGACGCTGGTGCGCGAGGGCATGCCGTCGCAGCCGGAAGCGCCCAATTACAACGCCGGCGAAATCCGCGCCGCCACTGCCATCGTCATGCCGTCGCTGCCGACGGATTGGAGGGTGCGCGACGTGCAGATCTATCCGTCGCGCTTTGGGCCGAGCGTCGAAATGGCGGTCGAGACGAAAGACATGGGGCTGGTGTCGCTGTTTGCGATCCGGCCCGGAACCTTCGACGTCGTCAAGCCGACGATAGCGCCCTCGGGCGACATTTCGTCGGCCTATTTCCAGATCGGCGATGTCGCCTATGCGGTGGTCGGACGAAGCGAGGTTCACGACCTCGACCGCGCCGCCGAGACGCTTGCCAAGACGCTTTACTGATCGATCCACAAAGGAGAACGCAAATGAACACCCCCAATCTGGGATATCGCGTCGGCGCCGGCGCGCAAACCGGAGCCATCTTCGACGAGGGCCTGCGCCAGCATATGCTGCGCGTCTACAACTACATGGGCGTCGGCCTTGTGGTCACCGGCCTCGTCGCCTTCATGATCTCATCGACGCCGGCGCTCTACGTGCCGATCTTCTCCAGCCCGCTGAAATGGGTGGTGATGCTGGCGCCGCTCGCCTTCGTCATGTTGTTCTCGTTCAAAATGCAGACCATGTCGGCGGCGAGTGCCCAGGCGATGTTCTGGGCCTTCTGCGCGGTCATGGGCCTGTCGCTCGCCTCCGTGTTCCTGGTCTTCACCGGAACCAGCATCGCGCGCACCTTCTTCATCGCCGCCACCATGTTCGGCGCCACCAGTCTCTACGGCTACACGACAAAGCGCGACCTGACCCAGTTCTCGTCGTTCCTGATCATGGGCCTGATCGGCGTTGTGATCGCCAGCATCGTCAACATCTTCCTCGGCTCGACCGCGCTGCAGTTCGCCATCTCGGTGATCGGCATCGCCGTGTTCATCGGCCTGACCGCCTGGGATACGCAGACGATCAAAGAACAGTATGCCGAGAATTTCGACGCGGAATCGCGCCAGAAACTTGCCGTCTTCGGCGCCTTCTCGCTCTATCTGAACTTCATCAACATCTTCCAGCTGCTGCTGAATTTTACCGGCGAACGCGAATAACGACTATTCGCTGTGGGCAAGAGCGAGGGTTATTGCTCTTGATGCGGAGAGGTGGCCGGAGGGAGATCCTCCGGCCACAATTCGTTCCTGCAGAACCAGGCTACACCTTGAGTCCCCAAGAGCTTTTGCTAGTCTGCCGACCGCGCCGGCCTTCAACAACGACCCGCGAGGAAATGTGGCACAGGACAGCCAAACGCTTCATGGCGACGGCATCTCGGCGACCATCGTCGCGCAGGGTGCCGAACTGATTTCGCTGCAAGACGCGCACGGATTTGAATTCCTGTGGCAGGCGGGGCCAGAATGGCGGCGGCACTCGCCGGTGCTGTTCCCGATCGTGGGGCGGCTGGCGGGCGATCATCTGCGCCATCGCGGCCGGACCTATCCAATGACGCAGCACGGGTTTGGGCGCGACAAGCCGTTTGCCTGGACGCAGAAGGGGGCGAGATCCTGCACGCTGGTGCTCACTGACGACGCCGACACCTGGGCGCGCTATCCGTTCGCCTTTCGGCTTGAAGTGACCTATACGCTGGTCCGCCAGCAGCTTGATGTGACTTTCGACATCACCAACACCGGTGATGAGCTCCTGCCGGCATCGATCGGGGCGCACCCGGCATTCAATTGGCCCTTGCAGCCGGATTTGGCCAAGGCGGATTACCGGCTGATCTTTGCCGATGATGAGCCGGCGCCGATCCGCCGTCTTAAGGACGGACTGCTGCTGAAAACGCCACAGCCGACGCCTGTCGAAGGCAACATACTCCCGCTCTCTGAGCGGTTGTTCGACGAGGACGCGGTGATCATGGACCAGATCGCCAGCTCCAGCGTGCGTTATGCCGCTGAGCGTGGCCCGGCTCTGGAGATGTCCTGGCAAGGGGTTCGGGAGTTGGGCGTCTGGTCAAAGCCGGGCGGCGCGCCATTCCTTTGCATCGAACCTTGGCACGGCCTTGCAAGCCCGGTGGATTTCGATGGTGATTTTGTCGACAAACCAGGCCTGATGCTGGTCGCGCCGGGGGCAAAGCGCGTGATGAGCTATCAGACACGGCTGCTATGACGTTCCTGATCGGCAGATCCAGTCACGCCGGGAGTGCCCTATGAAGCTGTATTTCAGCCGCAATCCCAACCCTCGATTGGCGGTCGCGGCGGCACTCCATCTCGACGCGAAAGTCGAATTTGAATTCGCCTCGCCCTTCGCTCCGGGGCAGGCGGAGAAATATCGGCCGTTAAATCCCAATCTCTCACTGCCCATCCTTGTGGATGATGAGGGAAAGAGCCTCTGGGAGGCAGACGCCATAGCCTGCAGGCTCTCGCGCGACGCGCATTCGGATTTCTGGCGCACCGGCGATGACGAACCCGAGATGATCCGTTGGCTCAGCTGGGGCAAGGAGCACTTCGCACTCGCTTGCGACACGGTGCATTTCGAACGTGGGACCAAACAGCGGTACGGCATCGGCCCGATCGATCAGAAGCGGGTGGAGGAGGGCCTAAACCAATTCCATACGGCCGCGGCAATACTCGACGCCGTGCTTGCCGAGCGGCAGTGGCTGGTCGGGAATTCGATCTCCTATGCCGATTTTCGAATGGCGACCTTTCTGCCGTTCAACGATGCCGCCAGATTGCCGCTCGACGATTATTCCTCTGTCAGCCGCTGGTACCGTCGGCTTGAAGACATCGACGCCTGGCGTGACCCTTTCAAGGGGATGGATGCACCCGAATTGCCGCCGGTGCCGCAAACGGCTGTCGCGGACCAGCGGTGAGAACGCGCGCGAAGAGCCGCGCAGCAGGCCGAGTCTACCAAGGCAATGATGTGCGGGGGATCGGATGAATATCTATGTCCTGAGTGTGGTCGAAGGACAGGAATGGGTCCTTCCTCGACAGGCGGACGACTACCAGCTGTTTTCGACGCTCTGCGGCCGGAAGCAGACACAATGGCATCCGCCCGGGATGGAGATCCTGCGCGAACACGACGACGGTACGTTCCGGCAATATTCAGATTTTCCATGGCTTGGCGAGCATGTGCTCATCCTGCGGGCGAGGGCGTTGAAGTTGCTTCGGCCAACCCTCGAACCGTACGGTGAATTCCTGCCGCTTCGTGCTGACGAGCCAATATCGCTCTGCAATGTCACCACCGTGATCGATGCGCTGGACGAGGAACGTTCAAAGATCGTTCGCTTTGACGATGGCGGCATAATGGTGATCGAAAGCCTCGTCCTTCGAGCGGACGCAATCGGCGGTACCGAGATATTCAAGCTGCCCGAGCGTGCGGACGGGGTGCGAATATCCGATATCTATCTGCAGGAGACGATCGTACGCCGGATCGGGGAGCTTGGGCTCAAGGGCATTGCTTTCAACTTGGTATGGAGCGACGAGCCGGTCGGACAAGGCAGGATCGAATACCCAGGTGTGGAAAAGGGCATTTCAACCGCAAGCTCGCTCACGCGCTTTTGGGCAGGTCTGCGGCGGAGAGCAGGATTTTGACGTCAAACCTGCCGGACGACGGTGCCGACCACATTGACGAGAAGGCGCGCGGCGGTCAGCGCTGACAGGTCGTCAATGTCAGCCGGAGGATAGAACTCGACAAGGTCGAACCCTGCGATCCGGGCCCGTCTGCCGAGGCCGGCGATCAGGTCGATCACCTCCATGTAGGTGAGGCCGCCGGGTGTACGCGCCGCCACGCCCGGCATGATGCTTGGATCAAGGCTGTCGCAGTCGAGGGTGACGACAACCCGCGCGCCTTCCGGAATATGCCGGAGCGCGGCTTCGACGCCCTGAGCGTGAACCTCGCGGGCGGTCACGAAGCGACTGCCATAGCGCCGTGCCGCTTCGATCTCGGTGATGCGTGCGCTGCCAACGCTGCGCAGGCCGACTTGCACCATGCCTGCGACATGCGGCATCTCGCTCGCCCTGCGCATCGGGCTCGAATAGCCGTAGCGTTCGCCATGCACCTCGTCGCGCCAGTCGATATGGGCGTCGATCTGCAGGACCCAGACCGGCCCGTGCTCCGCAAAGCCGGCGAGGAAGGGAATGGTCATGGAACAGTCGCCGCCGATCAGGATCGGCACGGCCGGCAATACCAGGATTTCGCGCGTTTTTGCCTCGATCCTGACCCTGTTGCCGGCATTGTCATGCATGGTGGTCAAGATATCGCCGACGTCGATGCAAGAGGCCGGCTTGCCGTCGAACAGCGGGCCGCCGAGATCGAAATCCCAGTGCTCGACGAGCGCGGCATCGTCCTGGCTCGCAGTTCGGATGGCATCCGCCGCCAAGGCATGGCCGCGGCTGTCCTTGCCGGGATAAGTGCTGCCGTGACCGGCTCCGAAGATCACTGCGCGGGGCATGTGGCCATCTGTCAGGCGATCGGGAAAGCCGAGAAAGGGAGGCGAGGGTGTCATGGCTTGATGGATCCTGATGATGGCTTAGCGCACGCCAATCGGTTGCGTCTAAGTCAAGCGCCTTTGTGGGCCGATTGGGTAAGCCCAATAAACTCTAAAACAATCGAGATCGATCACCCACCTGGTGTTTCAAATTTGGGCCAATGGGACATTGGCGGTGGCATGGGCCGATCTCGAGGCGACATTGCGCTGCCGACGAGGACGTTGGCGGTTTGGATCGGCAGGCGCGATCCCGAAATTTCCAGTGCGTGACGAGAATGAACCTTGGCTGGTCGCCTGGTAGCGGAACCAGGCGAGGTTCACGTTGTTACCACAGCGGGCGACTACCGGTTGCCGGATTCGGAGTCATCGTTTCATGACCAATGGTCCATTGCCTGAAAACGTTCTGGTCTCGCTTCCCAAGATCGATGCAAAAGCGGCGCCGACGCTCAAAAATGCCGAGGCGGAGGTATTTTACACGGAAGCAATCCGCGAGCTTACCGCCACCGACATACCCTTTCTGGTCGCCGGGACTTACGCGGTAAGCGCTTATACGGGTGTCACCCGCCAGACCAAGGACCTCGATATTTTCTGCAAGGCAGGCGATTACGCGCGGATCCTCGCCCATTTCAAGCAGCTTGGATATGCCGTCGAAATCGAGGATGACCGGTGGCTCGGCAAGGTGTTCAAGGGCACGCATTTCTTCGACGTCATATTCGGCTCGGCCAACGGCACGGTGCCTGTTGGCGACCTGTGGCTGGAACACGCCCGCCAAACAGAGCTGTTGGGCAGCAGGGTGCGGATCATCGGCCCGACCGAACTCATCTGGTCCAAATGCTTTATCCAGGACAGAGGGCGACACGATGGCGCCGATATCGCTCATACGATTCTCAAGGCGGGCGATCAGATCGATTGGCACCGGCTGCTTTCTTATCTGGAGGTTCATTGGGAGGTTCTGTTGATGCAGCTTATCAATTTCAGATGGATCTATCCGAGCGAGCGCGATCATATCCCGGCGTGGCTGCTCGATGAATTGCTCGACCGCCTCGCCAAGCAACGGCAGTTGCCGTCTCCAAGGATGAAGATCTGCCGTGGGCGGCTGCTTTCGCAAACCGATTACGAAATCGACGTCAAGGAATGGGGCTTCGCCGGCGTCGGTGGTGTGGGAGAATTCCGTGATGGCTGATCCCGTCAAGAGCAGCGGGCCCAAGGACGGCGCACGCGCGCTCAAAGTTGCCGCGGTCGGGGATCTCCATGTGCGGGAAGATGCGCAAACCTCGTATCGAAACCTCTTCGGCGAGATTTCGAGCGAAGCGGACATTCTCGTTCTCACGGGAGATCTGACCAATCTCGGCAAGCCTCGTGAAGCGGAGATGCTGGCCGAGGATCTGCGCAACTGCTCGATCCCGGTCGTGGCGGTGCTCGGCAATCATGATTACGAGTCTGGTGCGGTGGAAGACGTCACGAACATCCTGCGCCAGGCGCATGTTCATCTCCTCGACGGGCAGGCAGTCGAAATCGAAGAGGTGGGTTTTGTCGGCGTGAAGGGATTCATAGGCGGCTTCGGGTCACGCATGCTCGGCTCATTCGGTGAACCGGCCATCAAGACGATGGTCGCCGAAAGCGTGAACGAGGCAATGCGACTTGAAAACGCGATGCGCCAGGTGCGGGCGAAGCGCACGCTGGTGATCCTCCACTATGCGCCGATTGCCGACACAGTCGCGGGAGAACCGCCGGAGATATTTCCATTTTTGGGCTCTTCACGCCTGGCGGAGACGATCGATCGATTCCAGGTTAGTGCTGTCGTGCACGGTCATGCACATCGCGGTTCTTACGAAGGTCAAACGCCTGGCGGAGCCAAGGTCTACAACGTCGCCATGCATGTGACCAAGCCAAGCGGCCGCCCCTACGCCTTGCTCGAAATCTGACGCCAGCGGCATGCGCCGTGGTGCCCATTGGCCTGAACTCAATTGGTGGCGTTGATCGACTTCGCCAACTCTTCCAGCTTCCGGGGATCGTTGCCGTGACGGCGCACCAGTTCGCGAGCCTGCCTGGACGGCAAATCGGTCGTGGCCGCCAGTTGTCGCACCTGCTGATCGTCGATGGCGACCTGCGGCAATGTATGGTCGATATTTCCTTGCTTGTCCTTCATCGCGCTTCTCCTTGATCCCTGTCGATGACAACGGCTCGAAAATCCGACCGGTTCCGAACGATCTGCAAACTTTTGGGCCGGCACCTGGGCGGACCAACATGCGCGTGCCGTGAGGGCGTAACGATCTCGATGGCTGGATTCTGCCAGGAACCATGCCACGGCGCACGAGTTGTTCCGACTGAACGGAGATAGTTAGATGCCACAGCCAAGACAGCCAGACCCAAATCGCGATGTGCCCGTGCCGCCTCCAACATGGAAGCCCCAGCCGATCGAGGAACCCGAACCGGAAAGGCTCCCGGACGAGACCCCGCTGCCCAATCCCGACGAGAATGAAGAGCCTCCCGTCCACGCATAGACGAAGGGGAGCTTCTTTATCGCGGGGCAGGTGCGCAACCTCGAGACAGAAAGCCCATCGCCTGCAGATCGGCAAAGTTGAATGGTTGCTTCGGCGCCTCAAGTCGTCGTCTGTATGATCAGGGTCAGCGTGCCATCGCCATCTATGTTTGCAGCGACAACCTGCGAGGAATTGAGCCCATTCGCCCTCAAAGCCGATGTCGCCTGAGGCGAAGCATCGACTGAGTTTTGCAGGCGAAGCAAATCTTCGGCGCTGGTTTGATTGATCACGGCATCCGCCTGCGCCTTGATTTCGGCAGGCAAATCCTCGACGGCGATAATGGCAACGCCGGTGAAATTCAAATCAGCAGAGCCTGGATCTGGCAGCGCCAGCTCCGGTTGCACTTCGCCCTGCGGTGGCGTCACCTGGGGAGGCTGCGGTCCAACAGTTTGGGCGTAGACGGGCTGAATGATGACCGCCCCGGAAAGTGCGAGAGCTATCGTCAACATGCGCATGGTCGCTCCTTGCATCCTCGAGGAGATTTTGAAGAAACCCCCATGCTGAGCGATGGTTCCCGCGGGGCTGGTCCCGCCGGGCGATTTCGTCCCAACTCACCCCAGAGAGACGCCGAAAACCTTGGCCAGGGCGTCCGTCACACGGCTGTCTCCCAACCGGTTGGGCGGTTTCGTACGGAATCGTACCATCGATTGATCTGCACCTTGGACAGGATCAAAATCAAGCAGAGGTGACCATGGGAGGGAGCCGCATGAGCATCGCCAGATGGGCAATAAGACCTGTCGGTACCGCCAAGGCGTTTCTGGCAGAGGAGCTTCGAAGTGCGCGATACGGCGACATTGTTTCGGTCAAAGCGGCGATAGAGGCCGCTCGCAGGGACGCGCCTTATTTGCAGGACACAGACGATGAGTTGATGGAGACGATCGTCGAGCTGGCACGGGAACTGGGGCTGGCCGTCCTTTTTGACTCTCGCGATTGACCGATGAGCCATGGCTGGAGGACTCACCGGCGGTTGAAGCGATTTGGTACGAAATCGACAATTGGCTCATGGCCGAAAATGCGCAATCATTGGGAAATGGGACGACGGTTGGACGACAAACTCGATTGCAAGGCTTGTGGGACTATCCAAATGGACATTCCCGACAACGCGGAGGAATCGACGCCAATTCATTGCAGCAATTGCGGCGCCTTTCTCGGCGAGTGGGGCGAATTGCAGGACGATTTCTACCGTCAGGCTCGCGGTACCGAAGCATTCGACTTGCGCAACGGAACCATTATCAAGAAGTAGCGCGCAACAACGCGGCCTCCGAATAACATCGGTAAATCCACAGGGGTTGGCAGATCTAGCCGACGTCGATGACGACCATCAACCCGCCGCCGCCCTTCTCCTCGACATTGTTGTTCGTCGTGTGATGCGGGATGTGGCAGTGAATGAGCCACTTGCCGGGACGCAGCGCCTTCCACACGACGTCATAGCGCTGTCCCGGTCCGACATTGATGGTATCGGCCAGGAAGCGTGCCGAGGGAGAAAGCGTCTCACCGTCACGGGCGACGATCTCGAAGGGTCCGCCATGGATATGCATTGGATGGACGAAGCCGTTGTTGGTGCCGATGAAACGCACCTTCAGCGTCTCGCCCACCTTCATAGGAATGGTGTCGGTTGCGGGATAGGCCTTACCGTTGATGGTGAAGAAGTTCGGCATGCCGCCTTCCATTGGCATTGAGGGGTAGGTCAGCCCATCACGCACCAGCCATTCCTGAAGTTCGATGACATAGTCGTGGTCAGCCGGAACCTCGTCGGCAGGATTGGCGGGATCGATGATCAGCGCCCCATAAAGCCCCAGCGCCTGGGTGCGGTCCGGCTTGGTATGCGGATGATAGAAATAGGTCCCGTGCTGGGTCGCGGTGAATGCATAGGAATAGGATTGTCCAGGTTCGATCGGCGGCTGGGTGATCTCGGCAGGCCCATCCATCTGGTTCGGCAGAATCATGCCGTGCCAATGCACCGTGGTTTCTTCGGGCAGGTCGTTGGTGACGTCGATGCGAACCTTATCGCCCTGGCGAATGTGGATGCGCGGACCGGGAATCTGGCCATTGTAGGCATAGGCGTCGACCGCGACGTTGGGCAGGATCTGCCAGCGGACCACCGATGGTCTGAGCTCGAACACCTTGACGCCGTTCTCCAGGCGGAATGGCAGTTCCTGGTCGCCCTTGGCGGCAAGAGCATAGGACGAGGTAACGCGACGCGGATCGGTTGCAGCCATGTCACGCATGGCCTCCGCCGGCGTGTCGCGACCCATGATCATGCCTTGCGGCATGATCGCGCCGCCGACGTCACGCGCCGAAAGCGTCAGGTTCAGCCAGTTGGCCGGCGCGGCCATGCCGATCGCCAGCGCCAACACCGACACAATACCGAGGGCCGCAATCTGCGGCGTGGTAGCGTCCGTCTCCATCTGGTGGCCGCTGCGTTTGGACTTATGGGAGGTGTTGCGGCTTCGTCGGCCGTCGCCGGCGTTGGGGTGATGCATAGCATGCTGTTGGTGGGCGGTCGGCTCTCCACTGCTCGTTTCGTTCGCCTGCGGGCGCTGCGTCATCAATCCGTGCTTCAGCCCGCGCGCGACCAGCCAGACATTGGCCGGATAGGCGAGCGTGAAGCCAGCGATGACGCCGATCGACATCACGCCCCAGAACAAAAGCTCGTTCGGCTCCATGGCGCGCATGTCGCGCCCCATCATCAGAAAGCTCATGACGGGTGCCATGCCGGCCATCATGAAATTCATCGAGATGAACTCGGGCAGGAAGCTCTTGCGCACGTTCTCCCAGTAGGTGCCGCCCATCATCGATTTCATGAACAGCGATTGGAAGATGAACAGGCCGAAGGCAAAGCCCGCCAGATATTCGACGATGAGGTCGAGCCACATCGGCAAGCCAAGCGTTGCCGTGATGACTGCGGCGAGAATGATGCCGGTCGCATCGCCGGCAACGCAGTGGATGGTCGAACCGACCCCCTGTTTCCACAGCGGCCTGGTAAAGTCTTCATGCTCGCCCGGCCGTGGCTCCTTGTCTGCAAGCACATAAAGCAGCAGCCCCAATGGACCCATATAGAGGGTCACCAGGATGAAACCCCATTTCATCACCACCGGTTCGGGATTGTTGCGGTATTGATCGAAGCCGACATAAAGCGTCGAGGCGGCGGCAAGAGCGAACCAGACGGCAAGGAAATAGTCGATTGGCTGGATGAACATGGATGCATCCCGTCGCGGATCAGTGGCTTGTCACAAGCAGCCCCGTCGATGAACGCAGCCGGCGTGTTTATGATCCCGCCGGCCCAATCCGGTTGTGTCGAATTCTCCAGCCTGGCGCTCTTGTCGAAGCATTAACGCGCGGTAATTCCCTTGAAGGCGTGGGCGCTTCGCTGCCTCAACAGGAGCTGGCCATGAAACATCAAACACTCGACCAACTGCATGCCGTCGCCAAGATTGAATCGTCGGCTGCCTATTCCGCAATGACACGAAATCAGCGCGTAGAGCGCTGGGCTGAACTGCTGGAGCGTAATCCCGAGCGATGCCTTGGGGCCTTTGCAGGCACTGAACATTTGCACCCTGAAGCACGTGCGATGATGCGGGGCGAGGGTACGGCAATTTCGGTTGCCTTCGAAGATCCAGTGCTGCGCGCATCGGGTTTGAAAGACGACACATATGGTGAGGCAAAGCGCTTTTTCGAGTTGAACGACTGGCAGTTGCACGACATCGTCTGCGATTGCCACGTCGGCTCAACCATGAAAGCGCGCTGGGCTGCGACGCGGGTCCGCTCAGCCATCAGCGGCAGGTTCTTTGCGTGGTTGCGGCAAAGGATAATGCGCTGACCGTAGTTGGGGATCGTCGTCGCTTCGGTGCGGCATACGATCCCCTGTCTTGCCGATTGGATGTCTTGCCGATTGGATGTCTTGCCAATCGGAGGTCTCGCCGATGCGGATCAACGCTTGTCCTGGTATAGCCGGTCGGTCGCTCGGTCGCTCTCCCTTCGTTCGGCGGGTCCACGCCGACGGCGTGCGATAACGGCATAGGCCATCAGCACGATCAGCAGCAATGGGCCGCCGGCAACGACGACCAACCACATGATATCTCCAAACATGGCGCCATCTCCTTTCCCAGACAACCGGCGAGGAGGAGAACCGTTCCGCGCAGCAGGCCACCTCGGTCGCCCCTGGTCATTAACTTACGAATTGCGCTCGTAGGTTCCGATGAGTTCAGCCTGCTCAAGCGAATGTTTCTGCGCCTCCCGCCAGATGCGCTCGATGCCCACGCTGGCTGGAATGGCAAGGCTCGGGGTGTCGAGCGCGGCCAGCCGGAAATGGTAATGGTGAACGCCATGTCCGACCGGCGGCTCAGGGCCGTCGTAATAGGCGTTGCCAAAATCGTTCGTTGCTTGCCTGAGGGCGCCCGGACCCGGCTTGCCGCTTTCGGCCTCGGGAAGTTCCCTTGTGTCCGGGGAGATGTTGAACACCGCCCAATGACCAAACGTTCCGCTCGGCGCGTCAGGATCCTGAACGACGAGAACAAGGCTCTTTGCTTCATCTGGCACTCCAGACCATTTCAGCGGCGGCGATACGTTTTTGCCGTCTCGTGTGTATCTTTCGGGAATTTGTCCGCCTTCGGCAAAGGCGGCACTGCTAAGGGCAAGTGGCATGGTTCACTCCTTCCGGCGAAGTTGATCCCAGCGACGCGCAGGGCAGCTATTTGTTAGTCCGCATCTTTTGTCTTGGATCGATCCCGCCAGCGGCGGTCGTGTCGTTTTCGACGTCACCTTCGACCGTGTTCTCGCCCTCAAGCTCGAACTCTTCGCCTTCCTTGATCGTTCCCTTGGAAGTCCCGATACCAGGATTGTTCGCCAAGTCGGCATCGCTCGGTTTTTTCCATTTCGGATGTTTGGTTCCGGTCATGAGAAAACTCCTTCGACGGGGATTGCAGTTTTGAAATCGCAGAGCGGATAATTCGTTCCGGTTCCACGCCTCGGCTTCTTCATTGGTTCGCAGCGCGCCGGCTAAAGCCCGAATGGATAGGTGTCGGGAACGCCGGTTCTTGCATGCTCCGGGCCAAGCGGCGTCACTGCCGCGGTTTTGTCGAACCATACGAACGCGTCGAACTGCCGGGGCAGGGAAGCGTCCGCATAGTGGCTGCCCAGCTCGGTTTCCGGCCGGTAGATCACGCCGATAAATCGCTCCAGCCTTCGTTCCAGCAACCGCTCACGCAGCGTTGTGTCGCGCCCGAGGTCGAGCAGGAACCGCGACACAAGGGAATCGTGGCAAAGCCGTTCGTAGCTGTCGGCGTGTGACGCGCGAATTTGCTTCACCTCCATTTTGCCATCCCAGTTGCTGGCGGCCGCTACAGTGCCGGAATGCGTGCCCATACCGATCAGCGCTGCCTCATCCCCGAAACGCTGCCGGCAGAGTTGGCCGATGTTCAGTTCGTCCCTGACGACGCCCATCTCGGTAAAGCGGGCATCG
The DNA here is from genome assembly GCF_040324155.1 of Mesorhizobium sp. M0011. NCBI lineage: Bacteria > Pseudomonadati > Pseudomonadota > Alphaproteobacteria > Hyphomicrobiales > Phyllobacteriaceae > Mesorhizobium > Mesorhizobium sp. M0011. The sequence continues at coordinate 95,794 of NZ_JAMYVQ010000005.1, forward strand.
CCGATATGGGAATTGTGCGCCCACACCACGGCCTTGGCTTTGGGGCCGCCGGCATGCAGCAAATGTTCCAACGTTTCGAACATGTGCGTGTCGCGCAGGTTCCAGGACTCCGCGCCGCCATAGTACATGATCCGGTAATAGTGTTCGGCGGACGCGATCAGCCGGGCATTCTGACTGGCATCGAGAAAGTCGGTGCCGTCCCTTTTTGCATATTCGAGCTGTTTGGCGAGCAAGTCCCGGCATTGTTCCAGCACCGCTTTTTCGCATTTTTGATAGCCGGCGGTGAGCACCGCGCGGCCGTAGGTGGACGGTTCGTGTTGCCAGGGCGTCAGGCAGCCATAGCGTTCGCGCGCGATCTTGGCTGCCTGGGGATCGACCCGGTCGAGATAGTCGAGGACCGCGCCGATGGAACCGCTCATATTGTAGATGTCGAGGCCGTAGAACCCTGCTTGCTCCGAAGGCTCTAGCTTCTCGTTGTGACGGCGCATCCAGTCGGTGAAGGCCGCGACATCGGTGTTGCGCCACATCCACGTCGGAAATCGCTGGAATGGCGCACCAGTGCCGGTTCGCGGCCGACGATGGCGAACGTAGCGGTCGATCGCCGCCGCGTCGGGCCAGTCCGCCTCGACCGCGACGATGGTGAAGCCGTGGCGTTCGATGAGCCTGCGGGTGATTGCCGCGCGCGCCCTGTAGAATTCGGACGTGCCATGGCTTGCCTCGCCAAGCAGAACAATGCGCCGGTCGGCGAACCGATCGAACAATGCGCCGAAGGCCGGATCGTCGAAATCGGGCAGGGGTTCGGCCGCGGCCGCGATCATATCAGGCAGGCTGATCGGATGGGGATGTCGAAGCGGACGACCGACGTCGGTGACCGTGCCGTTTTCCGACCAACCCTGCTCGCCGATCAGAGGGACGAAGCGCACACCGCCGAAATCCTCCTCGCTATAGGTTGCGGCGCCTGTCCGGGTGACTTTGAGCAGACGTTGCAAATCCGGGTCGTCGCCGACCGGAATGACGAGCCTGCCGCCGACATCGAGTTGCTCCTGAAGGGCGAGCGGTGCGCCGGGACCGCTGGCTGTCACCACGATGGCATCGAACGGCGCCGCCTGCGGCCAGCCCTTGGTGCCATCGCCTGTCCGAACCTCGATGTTTTGGTAGCCGAGTTTTTCAAACCGCCCCTTCGCGGTTTCGGCCAAACCGGGATGACGCTCTATCGTGTAGACCTGTTCGACGATCCGGCTCATCACCGCGGCCGCGTACCCCGAGCCGGTGCCAATTTCGAGCACATGGTCACCCGGTTTGACATCCGCCATCTCGATCATGAACGCGACGATGTAGGGTTGCGATATGGTCTGGCCGTCGGCGATCGGCAGCGGCGTGTCTTCATAAGCAAATTCCTCGAAGCCGGGTTCGACGAAGGCCTCGCGTGGAACTTCGCGCATAGCCTGCAGAATCTCACGGTCATGGATGCCGCGCCGGCCGACATGGATTTTGACCATTCGATCACGGGCACGAGGAAGATCGAGCATCTTTTAGCTCCCCTTTGGTGCAACGCTTCGAGGCGATCCTTCGCGGTACCTGCCTTGAGCCTGCCTTCGCGATTCCAGTTTCTAACCGCCAGAAGACTTCAAGGTTCCCGACTATCTGCGGACAGAGCCGTGTGCCCGCCGGGATAGCGTCCGGGCTCTTGGCTGCGCGGGTCGCGACGCCGCCCCGGACGGCGGCAGTCGGGGGTTGCTCAAGCGCAAAAATGCCCCAGTTATCACCAGCGAACCGAAGCTGGAGATGTCGATGAACGACAAGGCAGCCGCGACGCCGCAGGCTATCGGCCACGAACGGATCGACCTCTTGGACCGTTACTGGCGCGCCGCGAATTATATCTCGGTCGGCCAGATCTACCTGCTCGACAATCCGCTGTTGCGCGAACCGTTGAAGGCCGAACATGTCAAGCCGCGGCTGCTTGGACATTGGGGCACGACGCCGGGGCTGAATTTTCTCTACCTGCATATGAACCGCGTTATCCGCGAAAGCGACCTTGATGTTCTGTTTATCTGCGGCCCGGGCCATGGCGGTCCCGCAATGGTTGCCAACACCTGGCTCGAGGGCACCTATAGCGAGATCTATCCCGATATCGGGCAGGGCGAAGACGGCCTCAGGAAACTGTTCCGGCAGTTTTCCTTCCCCGGCGGCGTGCCAAGCCATGCCGCGCCCGAGACGCCCGGCTCAATCCATGAGGGCGGTGAACTGGGATATGCCTTGGTCCATGCCTTCGGTGCGGCCTTCGACAATCCGGACCTGGTGGTTGCCTGCGTCGTTGGTGACGGCGAAGCCGAGACCGGTCCGCTCGCGGCGGCATGGCATTCCAACAAGTTCCTGAACCCGATGTCGGACGGCGCCGTCCTGCCGATCCTGCATCTCAACGGCTACAAGATCGCCAGCCCAACGATCCTGGGCCGCATGGACGACCAGGAATTGCGAAACCTTTTCGCCGGCTATGGCTACGAACCGTTCTTCGTCGAAGGCCACGAGCCGCTTTCCATGCACCAGTCGATGGCCGCGACGCTCGACACGGTGCTCGATCGCATCCGGTCCATTCAGGAGCAGGCACGGGCTCCGGGATGGCATGGTCAACGCCCGCAATGGCCGATGATCGTGCTGCGCAGCTCCAAGGGGTGGACAGGTCCCAAGGAGGTCGATGGCGAGAAGGTCGAGGGTTTCTGGCGCTCGCATCAAGTGCCGGTGTCGAACGCACGCGGAAATGAGGACCACCGCACGATCCTCGAAAACTGGATGCGAAGCTACAAACCGGAAGAGCTGTTCGATGAAAGCGGGCATCTGTTGCCGGAACTCGCGGCACTCGCCCCAACAGGGACAAAGCGCATGGGCGCAAGCCCGTACGCGAATGGCGGACTGCTGAAGCGCGATCTTGTGCTTCCCGACTGGAAAAGCCTGGCGCTGGAAGTGCCTCGTCCGGGAGGCGTCATCGCTGAAGCGACGCGGATTTGCGGAAGCTATCTTCGCGAGGTGTTCCGCCTCAATGCCGAGGCGCGGAATTTTCGCCTGATGGGGCCGGACGAGACGTCATCCAACCGCCTCGATGAGGTGTTCGAAGTTACCGATCGGATCTGGATGCAGCGCATCGAACCCTACGACGTCCATCTTTCCCGTGACGGACGTGTCATGGAAGTGCTCAGTGAGCATCTTTGCCAAGGGTGGCTCGAAGGCTATCTGCTCACCGGTCGGCACGGCCTGTTCTCCTGCTATGAAGCCTTCATCCACATTGTCGATTCGATGGTCAACCAGCATGCCAAATGGCTGAAGACCTCCGGCGAGCTTGCCTGGCGCAAGCCGATCGCCTCGCTCAATTACCTTTTGACCTCCCATGTCTGGCGGCAGGACCACAATGGTTTCAGCCATCAGGATCCGGGCTTTGCCGATCTGGTCGCCAACAAGAAGGCCGATACGGTAAGACTCTATTTTCCGCCGGACGCCAACACCCTGCTGTGGATCACCGATCATTGCCTGAGAACCTATAATCGCATCAATGTCATTACCGCCGGCAAGCAGCCGGCACCGCAATGGCTGTCCATTGAAGAAGCCGAAACGCATTGCAAGGCGGGGGCGGGCATCTGGGAATGGGCCGGTACGGTTGCTCAGGGCGAAGAGCCCGATGTGGTCATGGCCTGCGCCGGCGATGTGCCGACGCTAGAGACACTTGCTGCGACCGACATTCTGCGCTCCGCAATCCCCGACCTGAAAATCCGCGTCGTCAATGTTGTCGACCTGATGACGCTGCAGTCGAACACCGAGCACCCGCACGGGCTCGGCGATGGAGACTTCGACGCGTTGTTCACGAAGACACGGCCTGTCATCTTCGCCTATCACGGCTATCCCTATCTCATTCATCGCCTGACCTACCGTCGCGCCAACCATGACAACATGCATGTGCATGGCTTCCGCGAGGAGGGCACCACGACGACGCCGTTCGACATGGTGGTGCTCAATGAACTCGATCGCTACCACCTCGCGCTCGCCGCCATCGAACGCGTGCCGGGACTGGCCGAAAGGGCCGAAGGGCTTGCGGGCGAACTCCACGACCGGCTGGTGAAGCACAGGGCCTATGTCCGCGAGCACGGCGAAGACATGCCCGAAATCCAGGAATGGAGCTGGCCCGGCAAAAGCGCGGCAAAGGCGCGCCGATGACCCGCCGGTCGATCCTGGCGCTGAATGCCGGTTCGTCCAGCATAAAGTTCGCGCTTTACGATATTGCCTCGTCGCAGGATCTGCAGCTCGTTTCACGCGGCACGTTGGACTTGGGCGACACACCCACACTCCGCGCAAAAGCGGCCGACGGAACGGTGCAGTGCGAGCGGCAGCTCGCCGCCGACAAGCCGCGTGATGCGGCCATAGGCGAGATGCTGAATTGGGTGCAGAGCGAAATTGGCGAAAGAAGCCTGCTCTGCGCCGGCCATCGCGTCGTGCATGGCGGAAGCGAATTCATCGAACCTGTCCGTCTGACCCCAGACATCATCGACGCCATCGACAGGTTGACGCCGCTTGCTCCGCTGCATCAGCCTCGCAGTCTCGCGCCGGTCCGCGCGATAGCTGCCTTGCAACCGGACTTGCCACAGGTTGGCTGTTTCGACACCGCTTTCCACCAGACGATCGATCCGCTCGTGCGGCGCTTCGCCCTTCCGCGCCAGTATGAAGGGCAAGGCTTGCGCCGCTACGGGTTTCACGGTCTCTCCTATGAATACATCGCCGGGCGGCTCAGCGTGATATCGCCAACTCTTGCGGCGAAACGCACCATCGTCGCCCATCTCGGCAATGGTGCCAGCCTTTGCGCTTTGCAGCAGGGCAAGAGCATCGATACGACGATGGGGTTTTCGGCGCTGGATGGCCTCGTCATGGGCACGCGGTGCGGCGCCATCGATCCCGGCGTGCTGTTGTACTTCCTGCTGGAAAGAGGCATCGCGGCTGAGGAACTGCAGACAATGCTCTACGAGAAGTCGGGACTGCTCGGCGTATCCGGTATTTCGGGCGACATGAGGACGCTGGAAGCGAGCAATGATCCTCGCGCTCATGAGGCGATGGCGCTTTTCGCCTTTCGCGCCGCGAGAGAGGCCGCGGTGCTTGCAAACACGATGGGTGGTCTTGAATGCCTCGTGTTCACCGCCGGCATCGGCGAACGGTCCGCGTCTATCCGCAACGCCATATGCGAAAAATTGACCTGGCTTGGCGTGGTGCTTGAAGAACACGCCAACGACACCCACGCCGAAATCGTCAGTCGGTCGGAGAGCAAGGTGGAGGTGCGCGTGATTGCGACCGATGAGGAAAGTGTCGTTGCGCGTCACAGCCGCAAGGTGATGCAAGTCTGAGGGCTCGCCATCGGCATCTGAAATCGGCTGTCGGTTCGGCCCGACGAAAGCGCGGGCAAGGGTATTCCCTGTACGAAAATTACCAAGCGAGCGGTCGGGGGAACCAACTGCCCATGGAAATATTGTGCGAGCAATCTCGGCAAACCCCGAGACCGTCGGCACGATGATCAGGCCGACAGCCTTACTTCAGGCTTTGGCTGAGGAATCCATGTTTACGGACGACGTTGCGGTGAGGCGCCTGAAAATCCTGGTCGAGCAATATGTCGAGACACGCAAGAAGCGCCACGATGTGATCTCTACAGCCAAGGCCGGAACCGCAATCCGAGAGGTGATGCCAAGTTGCCCGCTTTCGGGAAAGGCTTTCGATGATCTGATTGCGGCCTGCGCCATAGAGCATGGCCTCGCCGTGCTCTTCGACAATCCGGGTATATCAGGCACTGAAATCTGAGGCTGGCGCTTCCGAGGCCACCATCGCGATGAGCAGGAGTTCAGTCGGCATGTCCAGATACTTTTTCGACCTTCGAGATGAGAGCGGAAGCTTGCAGGAGGATCCGGAGGGCCAGGAATTTCCTGATCTCGCGAGCGCCGAGGAAAACGCGATGGCGTCGGCGAAGGAAATCCTGGCCGAAGAGCTGCTGCATGGCAAGCCGCTGCGTACCGGATTGGCCTTTGAGATTTTTGACGAGAACCGCAACCTGGTGCTGCGCTTCCCCTTTGCGCTCGCGGCCGAAAAGGCCGGGGCACCCCCTTAATACCGAATTGCCTGGCGGCCGATCGCTTGCAGGGTCATACAGGTCGGGCTTCAATGCGGATCCTATCCTTCCGCCTTGAAGTTTCTGGCTTCTTTCTCGACCTTGGGGCTGTCCTTGCCATGCTTTCGCATGAGCTCCTTGGCCTGCTTGGGTGAGACGTCGGTGGTCTCTGCCAAGCGCAGCGCCTTCTTGTCCCTGCTTTCGGTCTTCTGCTTCTTGGCCGTCATGGCTCTTGAACTCCCTTGAAGCCTGTTCCGATCGATCTTTGCCGGTGCGAACGCCCGAGCATATCAGATGAACTGTCGTTGCCTGGTTTGCTTCGACGAGACGTCAACGAGACGGTCCCGGTCAGGTTCCGTGCATCGCCTGCTCATGGCTGAACTTGTCACGCCACGCGGCGGTATCGATGGCGATCTCGGATGAATTCATTGAAGAAGCGGCCTTTTGAGGAGGCTTTGGTGAAAGCGGCATAAGTTGCCGGCGCAACACCCTCATAATCGTAACGTCTGCCGCTCGGCACAAACCAGACCGAGAGGATCTTGGTGGCGGGATCGTATTGTGTGTTTTGGATCACGGTCGATGGCATAGTGGCACCCGACGGGTCTGCCCGAATAACCCGCTAGCGGTAGTCAGGTTCCGCCGATGCCCTCGCGGCTCGCACCGCGACTACCGGTCGCGCGGGTTGCCGAACGTCGGGTCGCGCTTCCTCGAATAACGGTCGATGCGTGGCAGGCTGTCATCAAACTGGATCCACGGCAACCTCAGGTCCCAATACGCATGGGCTTGCGGCCGAAAACCGTCAGGTTTGTCGAGGAAGCCGATCGTCACATAGAACTCGTCCGGCAGGCCTTCGTCGCGATAGCCTATCGAGCTTCCACAGTCCGGGCAGAACGTGCGGGTGACGCCTGGCGTTTTGGAAAAGGCCTTCGGCGTTCCCCTAAGAAGCTGAAATTGCTTTGGCCGGTAACCGACCCAGATCGTCAGCGGACTTCCGATGGCCCGGCGGCAATCGTCGTCGTGATCGTAGCATATCCAGAAAGGCTCTCCATCCATGGCTGCCGCGATCCGTCCGCAGAAGCAGGCTCCGGTCTCGCGCCGCATCGTCTGTCCATCCTGTCGCGCCCAAGGGACGTTCAGAGAGCGGCCGAACGGCCGCTCCCATTCAAGGTGAAGTCGTTGAAATCATGCATCGTGATGCTCGGGCATGCTCTTGAGCTGATCCTTGGTCCAGTTCGTCACCGCGTGGACATCGCCGTCTTCATCACGCATGAATTCCAGCTGGCTCGCGGGAACGGCCACCGGCTTGGCGCCTATGCCGAGAAAGCCGCCGACATCGATGACGACCTGACTGGCGGCTCCGGAGCCGTGGACATGCGAAACGCTGCCGACCTTGTTGTCGTCCGCGTCGTAAATGGTGGCGTCTTCGAGAATGTCTGGCGTCAGTTCGGTGCTTGTGAGGCGTACATGGTTGGTGTGATCCATCGGTCAAAGCTCCTGTTGGGTGGAATATTTGAACCTCTGAGGCGAGCAATCGTTCCCAACAATTTCGGGGGCGACGGACGGACGACGCAGGGACGCAAGAACCCTCAAACCAGCCTCGGGCCGAATTGACTCGCAAAGCTCCGTACGGAAGCGTACAAAGAGCAATCGTCAGCAGCACAGTTTGGGCGTTGACGCTTGGGAGTGACCATCGCTCTTGCCCATCACGAGGCATGGCGTTGCATGGCGAAGGAGCCCGAGCACCCCGGTCTGCCAGTAGGCGCGATAACCGCGCTGGCGCGGGATACAGGCGCCACTGAACAGCAGATACGCGAAATCATATCGCTCCTCGGGTTCGATCGCGCCTCTATCCTGCGGGAGGCTCGTTTGCTGGCGAAAGATGGTCAGCCAACAAGGCCTTCGAGTCTTCAGCAGTAACTGTCGGTTTCATACCAACACGCCGGCCCGCCTAGTGCTGGGCGAGACGAAGTCTATGGTTCGTTACCGTCCGCTCGTTCGACGGGCGCGGCCGGCTAAGAGATCCCAGTACTCTTGCCCAAGGGAAAAGAGTCTCGTGGATTACCAGATCCTGCAATCCAAGAGCGAATTGCTTCGCCGCATGAGCGCGGACGATTTCGCGCGGCTGAAGCCGCATCTGGCAAGTGTTTTCCTGGAGTTGCGCGCGCCGCTGGAGACCGAGGGGCAGAAGATCGAAGCCGTCTATTTTCTGGAAAGCGGACTGGCGTCGGTGGTGGCCAAGACTTCCGCGGCGACCGAAGCGGAAGTCGGAATCATCGGGTTCGAAGGAATGACCGGTTCGGCCCTGGTCATGGGGGACGACCAGGCAAACTTTGATTGTTACGTCCAGTCGACATGCGAGGCCCTCCGGATGGAGGCTGCCCCATTCGTCGAAGCCCTGGAGAACAGCCCCACGTTGCGGTCGTTCCTGTTGCGCTATGTCCAATATTTCCACGTTCAGACAAGCTACACGGCATCGATCAACGCACGGCAGAGCCTGGAAGTCCGGCTGGCGAGATGGCTTTTGATGTGCAGCGACCGCACTGTCGGCGACAGACTTATGATAACCCATGAATTTCTGTCCATCATGCTTGGTGTCAGGCGTCCGGGGGTTACCGTGGGTCTGCAGATGATCGAGAGTTATGGTTATATCCGAGCGCGCCGCGGAGAGATCACGATCCGCGATCGAGACGGTCTCGTGAAGTTGGCGCGAGGCTCTTACGGTCCACCTGAAACCCAGTACCGCCGGCTGATCGGAGATTTGGGCTCGAAGCATGCCGCGAGGCAGGAGCGGCCTCTCGCTTGAGCGCCGGGGCCAACAGAGGCTTCTCCACCACTGAACCGCCAGGAAGACATTTTCGAGTGGCCGACGCGATGATGCCGGTGAGACACCGTTGCCTAAGCCCGCGCCGGCCACCGCGGCATTTTTTGGGGATGCCGCGGTGCCAATCTAGTTGCTGACAAGCAACTGGCAACGAAGGCTCACGGTTTGGTAAGAACCGTACGTACATGCACGCAACCTCCCTCGGTTGCATTCAAGGCATGCTCGCGAATCCTGAGTTGAATACAGCATCCGATAAACTCCGGATTGGCAGGCGTTGTCAGATGCGGTGATGTCCGCTGGGTGGGGTGCAGATTTGCTGGCCAGGTTCCGATATTGCCAGGCGGGCTGGCCTTCACCATCTAGCTGGGATGGCGACACCCACATCGAAAACACTCGACTCATCCAGGCTCCAGCACGATCTCTTTGGTGCTGCCGACGACCTGCCGGAGGGTTTCCTCTACCAGCCCGAACTGATCGCGGCGCAAGAAGAAACGGAACTCGCCCGGCATCTCGAAGGCCTGCCTTTCGAGGCGTTCGATTTCCATGGCCATCTGGCAAACCGGCGCGTCGTCGGTTTTGGCCTGCGCTACGACTACGACAGGCGCCAAGTCGTCGAGGCGCCGCCGATCCCTGACTTCCTATTGGCCCTACGCGACAAGATCGCGGCGTTGGCAGGCAGGCCCGCCGAGGCCTTCGCGCAAGTGTTGATCAATGAATACCGGCCCGGCGCCGGCATTGGCTGGCATCGAGACAAGCCTCATTTCGAAGACGTTGCGGGTGTTTCGTTGCTGGCGCCTTGCAGCTTCCGGCTCCGGCGGAAGAATGGCAGCAAGTGGGATCGCCGCACCATCGTCGTGGAACCAAGGTCGGCGTATCTCATGACCGGACCATCGCGCACGGAATGGGAGCATAGCATTCCGCCAGTTGACCTGCGTCGATACTCGATCACCTTGCGGACATTGCGCGCCAATTCCGCATGAGCATCGCGTGCCGAGCCGTTCTGAGGCATCGCCAGCGCCATCACGAGTTCTTGAACGCAAACGGTTCCGGGAACCTCCCAACCACAAGTTGGTTTGGAGGACAGGTACAGCTTCAAAGGTGGAGAATGCCCATGGCCCGTGCCCGATCCGTGTTGGTGGCCGCCAGGCGTCCGTTCCATAAAACGCCGATGGCAGTCGCAAATGCATGTTTCGTCAGCACATTGCTGACCGACGTTGCCTATTGGCGAAGCGCTGAAATGATGTGGGCCGATTTTTCCGCTTGGCTGCTCCTTGCTGGCTTGGTTGTGGGCGTGCTCGCGGTTCTTGCAGCACTGGTGGATTTGTTTACCGGCCGGCTTTCCGGTGAAGCCGGGCGTGTATGGCCATATCTCCTCGGCAGCCTCGTCGTGCTCGTCGTATCGCTCTTCAACGCACTGGTGCACAGCCGGGATGCCTGGACCTCGGTCGTGCCGACGGGGCTCATCCTGTCCGCCGTCGCCGTGATCGTTGTTCTCTTGGTGGGCCTGCTGGGATGGAGTTCCGGCCGCACTCAGGTGGAGGTGGTCGAATGAATGTCTCGGCCAGGCATATCAGGCGTATGGCGAGCCTCGGTCTGCTGTGTGGGCCGATTTTGGCGCTGCCCGCATGCAGCGATAGCGAACCGGATCCCACCGATCAGGTCGGAGCGAACCCGACGCTGCCTGAACCGATCCAGTATCTGGTGCCGCCGATGCATGTCGCGTCCGTCATCGGTTGGAAACAGGAGGAAAGGCCGACGGTCGCCAAGGGTTTGCAAATCCAGGCCTTCGCCAAGGGCTTAAAGCATCCGCGCTCGCTTTACAAATTGCCGAATGGTGACGTTCTGGTGGTCGAGTCCGTGGCGCCGCCCGGTGCGGCGATCAAGCGGCCGAAAGACCTGGTCATGGGCTGGATCGAGTCCATGGCGACGTCAGGCGGCGGCACCGAAGGAAGCAACCGTATCACCCTGCTGCGCGATACCAACGGCGATGGTGTGCCCGATGTCCAGGAGGTCTTCCTCGATCATCTCAATTCGCCCTTTGGCGTGGCCCTGGTCGGCAACGATCTCTACGTCGCCAACACCGACGCTATCGTGCGTTACCCCTACATGTCGGGCGACACCAAGATCACCGCGCCGGGCACAGTGCTGACGCCGTTGCCCGGCGGGCCTATCGATCATCACTGGACAAAGTCTCTCGTGGCCAGCCCCGACGGGTCTCTGCTTTATATCGGCATCGGATCCAACAGCAACATCACCGAGAACGGCATCCAGGCAGAAAAGGACCGGGCCGCCATATGGGAAGTCGACAGGGCCACTGGCCGATATCGTATTTTCGCGAGCGGCCTGCGCAATCCCAACGGGCTGAGCTGGGAACCACAGAGCGGCGCGCTGTGGGCTGTGATCAACGAGCGCGACGAGCTCGGGCCTAACCTGGTTCCCGACTATATGACCTCGGTCAAGGACGGCGCGTTCTATGGTTGGCCGTACAGCTACTATGGTCAGCATGTCGATCCGCGCGTGATGCCGCAGCGGCCGGACCTTGTCGCCAAGGCGATCCCTCCCGACTATGCCTTGAGTTCCCACGTCGCACCGCTGGGCTTAGCGTTCTACACTGGAACCAACCTGCCGGACCCGTATCGCAATGGCGCCTTTGTTGGCGAGCATGGCAGCTGGAACCGCAAGACCTTCAACGGTTACAAGGTCGTGTTCGTGCCGTTCAAGGACGGTCATCCAGATGGCAAGCCGCAGGATGTCGTCACCGGTTTCCTCGACAAGGACAACAAGGCACACGGGCGGCCCGTCGGCGTTGCCGTCGACAAATCGGGCGCGTTGCTGATCGCCGACGATGTCGGAAACACGGTCTGGCGCGTAACTTCCGCGAGCCGGTAGGCACCTGCATAAACGCGGATCGCTTCACCTATCTCGGTGCAAATTCCACCAGCGCCTTGACGAATTCTGCCGGTGCCTCGATGGGCAGGAATTCGCCGCAGTTGACGATCACGCGACCTTGCAGGTCCTTTGCTCCAGACAGCCTCAAACCTTCGAGGTAGTCGTCGATCGATCCGAAATCCGCGTCGCCGCGGATATAGAGGATCGGAATTTCGATGCGCGCCGGTACTGCATTGACCTTGGCATCCTCCTTGAACGCGCGATACCAATCAAAGCCGGCCTTAAGTGCCTCCGGCCTCGAATAGGCCTCCGCAAAAGTCTCCCGCATTTCATTGGTCAACGCATCGGGATGTCCGGCGAGCAGATCGAAGAAGAAATCGAAGTAGGCGCGCTGGTGGCCTGTCACCAGCAACTCCGGCAGTTCGGGCACCGCATGGAACGCAAAATGCCAGATGTCCGGGTTTGCCACTATCTTCGTCCAGGGATGAAGGCCGGGGATAACCGTATTCATCGGCACCGCACCAACGATGCGATCGCCATGATGGCGAGCAGCGGCGAAGGCAATCATGCCGCCCACATCAAAGCCTGCAACGACGATGGATTTGGCCCCAAGCGTCTCGGCGGCTGAAATCACGATATCGGCAAGAACCTTCTTTTCCGCCGACGGCGGCGTGCCACGCGATTCACCGATCTCCGGAAGATCGAAAGCCAGCGTAAAGTATCGTGCGCCGAGTTCATCGATCACACCCTCATAGATTTTCCGGGAATGGGGCCAGCCGTGCAGAAGGATCAAGGCCGGGCGACCCGGATCGCCGGCCATGGATACCGCCAGCCGTATATTGCCTGCTTCGAGGGTCCGGACGAGCATCGTCTATCCATTCTCGGGAACTCAGGAGAAAACGATGAGCGAACGAATAGGTTGCCCGACCGGTTCCGCCGGCGTCGCTGCTCACCGCCGCCCGTTCTCCAGCAGTGGCCAGTGCTCAAAGAACCCAGCCTGCTCGCTCAGCCGGCTGGACCGTCACCCGGCGGGAGGAGGGGGCCACTCTCGCCACCGGCCTGTTGGTCCGCTTGGCGGAACAAGCATTTAATCCTGACGTTAAAATGCCGAGCGGTCCCGCAACGGGCGAATGGGCTGTCGCGAAGTCGTCGCGGCGATTTGCAATTAGGACAATGCAGGGAGATCCAGATGCCGCTTACGGCCTTCGCACTCAATTGCTCGCTCAAAGCTTCGAACGACAGGGAAAAATCCTCCACCGATCGGTTGCTCGCCGATGTCCTGGCGGCGCTGATGCAATACGAGGTGAAGGGCGAGATCGTGCGTGCGCTCAGCCACGATATCAAGCCCGGCGTGCTCTCCGACATGGGCGAGGGCGACGATTGGCCGAAACTCAGGAAGAAAATACTGGCGGCCGACATTTTCGTGCTCGGGCTCCCGATCTGGCTTGGCCAGCCCTCGAGTGTGGCCAAGCGCGTCCTGGAGCGGATGGATGCGTTTCTCGATGAGACCGATGACAGAGGGCGCATGCCGGCAGCAGGAAAGGTGGCCTTGGTAGCCATCGTCGGCAATGAGGACGGTGCGCATCACTGCCACGCGGAATGCTTTCAGTCACTGAACGATGTTGGCTTCACCATCCCGGCCAATGGCGGGGTCTATTGGGTTGGCGAGGCCATGCAGGAGGTCAACTACGTCGACCTGCCGGCAACTCCGGAAAAAGTCTCGGGTGCGATCGAAATGGCAGCCTCAAACGCCGCCCATCTCGCTGGATTGCTGAAAGAGCGGGACTACTCGGGCGTCTCGGGGTGACCTTTGTTCGCCTAAACACTACCTTGGCAGCGTCGATGAGGTCTCAGTCGGGAACAGGAAGGCTTGTAGCGAGTTCATATTCTCATCAGCCGGCGATCGCCGCTCCGTCTATACGGCGCGAAGCCGCAAACAGGAGAGCAAGTCATGGGTCTCGGCACGATTCTTATCATTATTCTGGTCATTGCATTGCTTGGCGGTTTTAGTGGTCTTGGCGGCGGGCCTTTCTACGGCACCGGTTACTATGGCGGCGGCGGTCTCGGTCTGCTGCTGCTTGTAGTCATTATCTTAGTCGTGCTCGGGCGTCTCTAGCCGAGTCCGCGATGCGGGTGGCAGAATGTATCACCTGCCGCTTGCGGTCCTTCTGGGTTGCTTTGAATCCATAGCAGTCCAGCAATGACGGTCCGCCCTCTAGAGGGCGGACCACTCGTTGGAGATGTTAGGTCAAAATCAGGACGATCTTGAACGTATCCGGATCAACGATGACGATCCGGCCGTCCGCAAGCACGAAATACTCGTAACTTTCGTAAGCAGGAACGATCTGGACGATACGAGCCGGCAAACGATGCAGCCTGACCTTCTGCCGTGGGACTTCGACGCCGACGGTGATGTCAAAATCGACATTGGAAATAGGCTCGACCTTCGTCTCCCGGATGATCTGAGTGACCTGGGTTTTCTGCTCCACCGTCACGTTGTTGATGGAACCGGTCGACGTCGTATCCTGTGTCGAGGCCTTGCCCTGAGCCTGCTCGTCGGTCTGCATCTTGGTCTTGTCCCGAGCCTGCTGGTCGGTGGTGGTGCCAGCCTTGCCCTGAGCCTGCTCGTCGGTCTGCATCTTGGTCTTGTCCTGAGCCTGCTGGTCGGTGGTGGTGCCGGCCTTGCCCTGCGCCTGCTCGTCGGTCTTCAGCTTGGCTTTGCCCTGGGCCTGCTCGCCCATCTTGGAACCGCCCTGGCAGTCAGCCTGCCCGGAAGCGCAATTGGCGTCTGCGCCAGATTGGCTTTCGAGCTGTTGTGTCTGAGCCATTGCCGTTCCACAGCCGAGCCCGATCGCCAGCATGCTGGTAATGAGAACATGTTTCATGGGGAAATCTCCCTGGGTAAGGTTCGTCCCTTCAGTGCGTAGAACCAGAACCCAAAAAAAATGTTCCGAGATAGTTGAGTGAGGTCTAAAAAAACGACCTCACTCGAGACCACATGATCGCGGGCGGAAGCCGTCGTTATAATGACCTTTTCAACCTTGCCGATTGCCCTAGCTCTCTCCTGAGAGGAGGCCGGATATGGCAATTTATAGTCTGAGGGTGGTCAGCTTCATTTTCGTGGCACTGGCTTTCGTTCCGGCCGCCGCGCATTTCTTCGCGATATTCAACAAGATGAAGCTTGACGGGCCAAACTATCTGGCTGCGCAGCGCGCCTATGATGGATGGAGCCTGTTCGGAATCGTGGTGCTGGGAGCATTGCTCTCTACGGCCGCCCTGGCGATCCTGCTCTACCGAGCGAGTGCATCTTTCGGCTTGGTTGTCGTCGCCTTTCTCAGCATCGGCGCCACGCAATTTGCCTTCTGGACGCTGACCTACCCAATCAATCAGGCGACCCGGAACTGGACTGTCCTGCCTGAAAACTGGGAGCTGCTGCGGCGCCAATGGGAGTATTCACATGCCATCGCCGCCGGCCTCAATGCCTTGGCGTTGCTTGTGCTTTTCCTATCGGCGCTTCGCGCTGCGGTGCGTTGAACGACCACGTCTTCACCAGCACGGCCGCCGAGCGGGCAGGAACCCCAATGAAGCGAAATCACTGACCCGCCCGATGTTTCCAGCGTGGCCCGAACATGAAGCGGTACTATTTCGATCTTCAAAACGGTGACGGCGCGGTACCCGACGATGACGGGCAGCTGTTCGAATCCCGGGAACAAGCCAGAGCGGAAGCAATTCGTATTTTGCAGGATGTTGCCCAAGACGAAATGCCCGACTGCGATTTCGTCAAGGTAACCGTCAAAGTACGCGATGAGATCGGTGCGCAGATGTTTGAGGCGTCGCTTGTTCTGACCTCCGGATGGAGCGTGTGATGCCGCAGTGCTAGCGGCGATACCGCACCGGGATTTGCACGACGTTCTCCGATCCAGGCAGATCAAAGGCCATGGCCAGTTGACGTACGGAGGCCATCTCCACGATCAGTTCTTCGATCGAAAAATCCGGCAGGCCGGTCTTCACCCTCTGCCTCACCTTGGCCGCAAGTTCATGAACCCGCACCGGGACGAAAAGCGGGCTGTCGTCCAGCAGCTTGCTGATTTCGATGACCACATCGGCGTCGATGTCTTTCGGCAATTCCCGCATGGGCGTCACCTCCTCTCGAAGCAATAGGCCCGTCATGTCGATGCGACGGGCGATCAGGCGTTGAGCGCCGGGCAAGAGGATCGGAGAGGGACGTGCTCGGCGCTGGCCGATAGCCAGATTCATAAAGCTGCGGGCATCGGTGTGTCACGAAAAAATATCGGTACGAAAATTACCAAGCGGCTCATCCCACGCAATCCACAAGCGCCTTCCCCGAAATCGCGACTCCGGCAGCGCTGTTCCCGACAGAGGAGGAACAAAAAATATGGGGAGGAACAAAAAATATGGCCCGGAATTGAGACTGACGAATTGGAGGATCTAGCCATGGACAGCAAGGAAGAAAAGATCAAACGGCGAGCCCATGAAATCTGGGAGCAGGAGGGCCGGCCGGCTGGCCGCGAGCAGGAGCACTGGGACCAGGCCGTGCAGGAGATCGAGGCTGAGGGTTCGGAGACTGAACGTGGCCCGGTTTTGCCTGATTCGACAGTTGCAGCCGATTCCAATAGCTCGAAGCGTTGATCGTCAAATCCATGGCGTCTTGAGAGTACGATCAGGCAACCAAATTGGTGGAACCTCGTTTGCCGGACAGCAACCAGAGGAGGTTTCGATGAAGAGGTTCTTTTTACTCCTGGTCCTGGCCGCCGTCCTTGCGCTCGGCGCCTGCGACAACAATATCGAGCCGATGAAAGCCAACACCGGCACCATCAACAAGAACCCACAGATTGACCAGGCCGCCAGACCAGAGTCCACGACTGGTGGTGATCAGCCAGCCACTGTGCCTCAGGGCAAATGAACTCGGTCTCACATTGCGACACACCTCTGCTGCGCGTCGCCTATCTCGATGGTGGACCGCGAGACGGCGCCCCGGTTATCCTGCTGCATGGCTGGCCCGACGACGCGACGACATACGCTCGCATTTCGCCAGCCCTTCATGAAGCTGGCTTTCGGACGTTTTCGCCTTGGCTGCGAGGCTTTGGGCCGACATCGTTCCTGTCAGAAGAAACCATGCGCTCGGGCGAGATTGCCGCGATGGCGCAGGATGTGCTGGATTTTGCCGATGCGCTTGGCCTCAGCCGCTTTGCGGTTGTCGGACACGATTGGGGCGCTCGGATATCCTATCTGCTCGCGTCGGTTTTCCCGGACCGCATCAAGTGCTGTGCTGCGCTGTCGCTCGGCTGGCAACCAGGCAAACCAGCAACGCCGGCGCCCGGACAAGCGAAAGCATTTTGGTATCAATGGTTCATGGCGACGGCCCGGGGCGCTGAGTTCGTACGAAACAATGGCAAGAAATTCGCCAGATACCAGTGGGATAGCTGGGGCCCATTAGGCTGGTTCGACGACGCTATTTTCGATGGTGTCGCGAGTTCGTTCGAAAATCCTGACTGGGCGGATGTGACGTTGCATTCCTATCGGGTCAGATGGGAAGAGGCCGAGCCCGATCCACGCTATGCCGAACTCGCCCGCCGGCAAGCAGCAGTCAAGATCATCACGGTGCCAATCCTGACGCTTCATGGTGGCGACGACCGCGTTGTGTTTGCCCAGTCCTCAGAGGGGCTCGAAAAGCATTTCACCGCGTTCTACAGGCGGGTGGTGCTGGATGGCATCGGACACTTCCCGACGCGTGAGGCTTCTGATCAGGTTTCGCGATTGTTGGCTGCGTTTCTCGATAGCCATGGCAAGCGCTGAAGTGGGGTCGTCATTCGACCTCATAGTACAGACCGGAACCTGACGCATCGCCGTGCATTTCGTCTCCATGCATGACGAACCGAAATGCGGTCTCGCAATCAATCGGCAGCCAGGGAGAATTTGAATGCAAGCTTCAGGCGCAATCTCAACACACCATGCTGGCCAACTGGCCATAGAACCGTTTGCCGGCACGGTGACGGTACGATTTTCCGACGCCATAGTCGCTGCCACGGAACGGGCGAAAGTGCTTCAGGAAGAAGGACATGAGCCCGTGTTCTACATCCCTTTCGAAGACATCTATTTCGACCTTTTCGAAAAGACGAACACTACCAGCCGCTCCCCTTTGAAAGGCACCGCGAGCTACTGGCGCGTCCATGCGGTGGGCAGCTCGGCTGACGATGTCATGTGGGCATACGAGACGCCTGAAACCGCGGCGCGGCCCATTGCACGTCATGGTGCATTCGATCCGGAAAAGGCGCGCATCGATGCCGAGCCCGCGGAGGACAGACGGCACACGCCCCACGTCCCGGAGTAGATTGCCCGTTCGCAGCGGGGCGATCTGAATTCAAGGCTGGTGCTGACGGCGCGGAAACTCGTCATCAAGGATGCATAGTGCCTCCTCATATTTGACAGTCGATGCCCCGACCTGTCGTGCCTGCCAGATATTGTCCGCCAGATCCGCGCGCTTCACCCGCAGCGCCAATGGATTCGATGCCGCTCGTCGCACAAACGCGAAGTAATCCTCACCGGACCTGCGCGACATGGCGTCGACGGCCGAAGCGATCGTCGGGCCAAAACCGGCCTCTTCCAACCTGGTCCGGTTCCAGCCTTCGCCCTTTTCGAGGACGTCATGGAGATAGGCGACGACCTTCTGGTCCTTGGTTTCGACCGCGTCAACGATACGGCGGCAGTGCTCGATATACGGTCGCCCGGTCTTGTCGCGCTGTGCTGCGTGGACCTCTTCGGCAATCTTGGCCGCCCGGTAAAACATGCTCATCTGGCTTGTCCTTCAGACATGGTTTCACCATCGCTCCTCAGTATCGTGGTGCGGCAGGTCTATTCCGCAGCAAACCCAGCCAAGTCGCTGCCTCGATCCATAATTGTAGCGCGGTTCCAGCCGAGCCGGATCGTCGAACGTTCCGATATGCAGCGCGATCTCTCCGGGCGATGCGTCATAGGCAAGGCTGAGGGGCGATCCGCAGGCGGAGCAGAAGCCCCTCCGGGCAATCGGCGAAGACCTGCGATAGGTCGGCATCGCGTTGGTCCAGGTCACGCTTTGGCAAGACACCCAGGCCAGAACCGCGAACGCACTGCCGGTCGCTCGCCGGCACATATCACAATGGCAGTAATGCACTCTCGGTTCGCTTCCAACGCGGAAGCGGATCGTGCCGCAGAGACACCCTCCGCTCAGTTCCATTTTGGCGCCCCGGCTGACTTGCCGCTCCAACGCCTCTCGCGCGGTCTCATGCGAGCACCTCCATTCATCTCAGCGGAAACGCCAGCCATTTGCGTCGGTTCCTGTGGCTATCTCAGGAACCAGTGCTTGCGCGCGGCGTTGCGTGTCTTTGCCGACAACGGGAGGAACCAGGGAAAATGCATCGCCGGTCGGAGAAGCGCTGATGTCGATGCCGGGGCTGGCATACGGTCCTCTCGGCGATCGATGCATGCATGTCTGCGTGGATATGCAGCGGCTGTTTGCCGAGCCCTCCGAATGGGCAACACCCTGGATCACCCGGGTTCTCCCGCAGATCGAGAGGCTGGTCGAAAGACGCGCGCCACAGACGATCTTTACACGCTTCCTGCCCGCCGGGAAGCCGGGGCAGGGCGTCGGCACATGGAAGCGCTATTATGAGCGCTGGGCTTCCCTGACGATCGAGACGATCGGGCCCGAAATGACCGAACTGTTGCCGTCTTTAGCCGGCTACTGTCCGCCAGCGGCGATCGTCGACAAGCACATCTACTCGCCCTGGTTCGAAGGGCGTCTCAGAGCGCTCCTGGTGGAGCGCGGCATCGATACGCTGGTCATCACCGGCGGCGAAACGGATGTTTGCGTTCTGGCCACGGTGCTCGGGGCCATCGATTTCGGCTATCGCGTGGTTCTCGTCACGGACGCGCTGTGCAGTTCTTCCGACGCAACCCATGACGCACTGCTGACGGTTTACCACCAACGTTTCGCGCAGCAGGTCGAGACGGTTGAGATGGAAACGGTTCTCTCGAACTGGACTTGACGTCCGCTAACCCGGCCCGGGTGGGAGCGTCCATGCTTCCTTGCGCGGTTTGGCTGCCTATCTGTTAAGAGAATGACGGACACCAGGACGGGTAGCAGACGTGACGCAACGATCGGGAAGTGCTGATCTTCCACTCCATGGCGGGCGCGTGCCGAAATGGCTCGGCGACCGCATGACGCGTCTTGGCGCTGTGATGTGCGAGGCGATCATTCATCACTATGGTCGAGACGAGCTGCTGCGGCGGCTGGCGCATCCATTCTGGTTCCAGTCCTTTGGTGCTGTCATGGGCATGGATTGGCACTCGTCGGGGATCACGACCAGCGTCGTGGGCGCTTTGAAGCGTGGCCTCACGCCGCTCTCCGGCGAGCTCGGCATTCATGTCTGCGGTGGTCGCGGCGTGCATTCGCGCAAAACCCCGCGTGAGCTGGAAGCCATCGGCCAACGCGTCGGCTTCGACGGAGCGGGCCTGGCAACCGCCAGCCGGCTGGTCGCCAAGGTCGACAGCGCCGCCGTCCAGGACGGTTTCGATCTCTATCTGCATGGCTTTATCGTCGCCGATGACGGTCACTGGGTTGTGGTGCAGCAAGGTATGAACGGCGACAGCAAGGTGGCGCGCCGCTACCATTGGCTTTCCGAGGGCCTCAAGAGTTTTGTCGACCAGCCGCATGCCGCCATCGAGGGCGCCCATCAAGGTGAGATCGTCAACCTGACCGACCGGCGTGCCGAGGCGTCCCGCCAAGGGCAACTTGACCTTTTGCAGGATCTCGGACCGGATCGCATCCTGGGCGAGCTGGCGGCATTGGAGCGTGGCGCGGAGCCGACGCGCCGGCAGGAGCCGGAACAACCGCTGCTGCCGCATTTGGTCATGCCGGCCCACCATGACGTTCGCGAAAGCGATGTCGTCATGCATCGCCTACACGGCAATATCGCAGCCGCCGCGGACCGCGGTCCCACCGATTTCGCCGAGCTCCTTCTGGTCCCCGGCGTCGGCGCACGCACAGTGCGCGCGCTGGCCCTCGTTGCCGAGGTGGTGCATGGCGCTCCTTGCCGTTTTTCCGATCCCGGCCGCTTCTCGCTGGCGCATGGCGGCAAGGACAGGCATCCATTTCCGGTACCGCTGAAGGTCTATGACGAGACGATCGGGGTTCTGAAGTCGGCCGTGCAGAAGGCAAAGCTCGGTCGCGATGAAGAAATCGGCGCCTTGAGGCGGCTCGACGATCAGTCGCGGCAAGTCGAGCGATACGTGACCGGCCCCAGCCTGAAGGAAATTGTCGCGGGAGAATTCGACCAGTCGCATCTGCTTGGCGGGCGCAGCGCGTTCGGGTGGGAAGCTGCGCCGGACACAGCACCTGCCGAGCGGAGCAAGAAAGCGTGAGAACGAGACAGAGGGCTGTAGATCAGTCGGCCAGATCGATCAGCGCGACACCGAGGTCCGGACGCTTGCTGCGGCGCAGATGACCGGGCGCTTCCACCAGGGTGATTTCGAGCGTTGGTCGAACGATGCCGTCAAGCAGATGTCCACCCCGGGTGGTGCCGTCGCTCAATCCAAGCACCGCATGGACGTGCAGGCTGGGCTTGTCATCATCACCCAGTGCAACATCGCCGATCGCGCTCAGAACCTCGCACTGTTCGCCGATAGGGATTTTGCGGTAGGTCTTCGCGGTCGGATCAAACCAGCCCACGGTGGCTTTTTCGAAAGCCCCTATGGCGGTCAAGGACGCACTGCCGATCTCCTGGTCGACCGCGAAGGCGGTCAGTGCCGCGAACGCTTCTTCGCCTGGGTCGAGCACCACGACAAATGTCCTTTGTCCGCCGATTTCATTGACGAGCTGAGATTTCATCCCTGTGCTTCCATCGTTCGGCCGGAGGCCGTCGCCGAGATCAATGAGCGCGGTGTTCCGCATTGCGCTTGCGGGTCGCTGCAGCTTTCTTCGCCGATTCCGATCGGCTTGCGGCAGACCGTGATGCCGATGCCTTGCCGCCGCTTTTGCCGCCTTTGTGCGCCGCGGGATGGCCCGTGTGTTTGCCGCGGCCCGAACCGCCTTCCTTCTTGCCACCGCCATCGTCCTTGTTGACGGTAGCCCATGCACGCCGCTCTGCTTCCTTGTCCGAAACCCCGCGCTTCTCGTAGCCCTCGGCAATGTGGTCGGCTTTACGCTCCTGCTTGTCAGTGTATTTCGATTTGTCGCCTCGTGGCATGGCCTGCTCCTATTGAATAAGGGCTGAACGTCGATTTGACGCGCTGGTTCCAACAGAAGTTCGCGTAGCCAATGCCGCATCGCGCGGCATGGCCAAACACCGTCGCGCGGCGCAAGCTAACGCTTTTCGGGGAGAGCGCAGCAGCAAGGCGAGGGGAATTGGTTCAGCCGATTGCCAATCTCACGACGAGGGCCAGGATCACGACACCGACCAAGCCGGCTATGAAGATGACCCGACGGGTGCGCGTTCGCAGGATGATCTCGCCTTGTCTCGCCTGCTCCGCAGAGAATACAGGTCCATTGTCCTCGTCACCGTCGTTGCCATGCCGACCATCGCTCATGATCGCCTCCTTCCGGCTCTTGGCACACAACCATCGCTTGACCGGGGAGGTTCCGATTGCATCGATCCGGCCAGCAGAAAAAGGATCACAGGCTCGTGAGGAGGGAACTTTGCCCTCCGCGAGTGGTTTGGGCCGCTTAATACCCAGCCAGCCCGGAGCCAGCCATGTCCGATGCCAAAATTTCCAGCGGCTTGAGCAGACGCATGTTCATGACGGCCTCTGTTTCGGCGGCGGCGGCGATGCCGCTTGTGAATTCGCCAACGAGAGCTGCCCAGCCCGCGTCCGCAAAACCGGCCGAACCGCGCGATTTGTCGGCGGTTTCGATGCGTATCAACAAGCAGACCTACAACCTCGCGCTCGACAATCGAACCAGCCTGCTTGACGCGCTGCGCGACCATGTCGGCCTGACCGGCACCAAGAAAGGTTGCGATCACGGTCAGTGTGGTGCCTGCACGGTGCTGATCGACGGAAAGCGGGTACTGTCCTGCTTGAGCTTTGCCGTCATGAACCAGGGCCGGGAGATCACAACGGTGGAAGGCCTGGCTTCGGCGGACGGGGAACTGCATCCGGTCCAGCAGGCCTTCGTCGACCACGATGCCTTTCAATGCGGCTATTGCACACCGGGTCAGATCATGTCCGCCATCGGTTGCATCAACGAAGGCCATGCTGGGTCGGAAGATGATATTCGCGAATATATGAGCGGCAATCTATGTCGCTGCGCGGCCTATCCCAACATCGTTGCGGCGATCGTTCAGGCACGCGACGAGACCAGGAGGGCTTAGGATGCGCCCGTTCGTATATGAAAGACCAACCAGCGTCTCCACGGCAATCGCCATGGCGTCCCGTCCCCATGCCGTGCATGTTCCGCCAACCGGCGCCGACACGCAGTTCATCGCCGGCGGCACCAATCTGGCCGACTACATGAAGCTCGGTGTCGCGCGGCCGGAGCGACTGCTCGACCTCAACACTCTTGCCGAGCCGGCCTTGCGGCAGATCAGGATAGACGATGATAAGATCCGGTTTGGTGCGCTGGTCCGTATGGGTGAAGCAGCCGACAACAATGATGTCAGGCGTCGTTGCCCGCTCCTTGCCGACAGCCTGAAATTCGCCGCCAGCGGTCAGCTTCGCAACATGGCGAGCTTGGGCGGCAATGTGCTGCAGCGTACGCGCTGCGAGTATTTTCGAGAGATTTCCTGGCCGTGCAATAAGCGCGAACCTGGCTCCGGCTGCGCTGCGATGGAAGGATCCAATCGCCAGCACGCCGTGCTGGGTACGAGCGATGCCTGCATTGCCACGTATCACGGCGATTTCGCGCAGGCGCTGGTTGCGCTGGACGCCACCGTCGATGTCGAAGGTCCGCGGGGAAGGCGCAAGCTTGCCTTTGCCAAGCTGCATAAACGGCCGGGTGAGACGCCCGACATCGAGACGGATCTTGCCGCCGACGAGCTCATAACCGCCATCGAAGTGCCGCTCGAACGGTGGAGCGGCCGGTCGCGCTATTTGAAGATACGCGACCGCGAATCCTACGCGTTTGCGCTGGCGTCCGCGGCCGTCGCGCTCGACATGGATGGCGAAACGGTGAGGAGTGCGCGCATTGCGCTTGGCGGAGTGGCGACGGTGCCGTGGCGCTCGCGCGAAGCAGAGGACGCGCTACAGGGCAAAGTGCTTGACGAAGCCGCGGCGCAGGAGGCCGCCGAGGCTGCTTTCGCCGATGCCAGACCGCGCGAGCATAACGCATTCAAGATACCGCTCGGCAAGCGCACGCTGGTGCGGGCGCTGCTTGAAACCCGGAATATGAAGGGCTGAGCCATGAACCAAGCTGCACCCGCTCCAAGGGAAAACCAGGGCGATCCCGTTGTTCGCATTGACGCCCGGCTAAAAGTTACCGGACAGGCCGGCTATCCCGCCGACATCGTCACAGCCAACGTCGCCTACGGTGCCCTTGCTACCAGCAGCATTGCCCGGGGCAAGGTTTCCGAACTTCACACGAAAGACGCTAGGGCCGTACCCGGTGTGCTGGACATCGTCACCTATGGCGATATGGACAAGGCCGACACGCCGAAATTCGCCAACACCGGCGCAAGTTCGATCGGGCCCTTGCACGACAAGACGGTTTTTCACGACGGTCAGATCATCGCTCTGGTGGTCGCCGAAACCTTCGAGGCGGCGGAGGAAGCAGCGATGTTGATCCGCGCCGATTACGAGAACGAACAGCCCAGCGCCAGCTTCGATTCCAAGGGCGTGAAGATGGAACCGGCTGCCGGCAAAAGCCCGATGTTCAAGGAGGATGCGAAGGCCGGTGACTTCAATGCCGCCTGGGCGGATGCGACGGTGAAGATCGACGAAAAATATTCGACGCCGACTCAGCATCACAATCCGATCGAGCTGTTTTCGACCACGGCCATATGGCAGGGCGACCAGTTGACGATACACGAGCCCAGCCAGAATGTTACGGGCTGGAAGGTGGAACTGGCACGCCAACTGAAGCTCGATCCGGCCAATGTGCGGATCGTCAGTCCCTATATCGGCGGCGCCTTCGGCTCCAAGGGGCCGATGACGGCACGCACTGCGATCGTTGCCGTCGCTGCGCGGCGGATCGGCCGGCCGGTTCGTTGCGTCGTCAATCGCATGCAAGCCTTCGGTACGCAGACCTATCGAGCCGAAACGCGGCATCGGATCCGCATGGGCGCCGGCAAGGACGGCCGCATCACGGCGTTCGGACATGAGGGATGGGAGGTGACGTCACGCCCTGATCCTTATGTCGTCGGCGGCACGTCCGCCACCGCGCGCATGTACAATTACGGCTCCGTTCTGACGCATGTTTCGCTGGTTCATGCCGACCGCAACACGCCTGGCTACATGCGATCGCCGCCGGAGACGCCTTATGTCTACGCGCTGGAAAACGCCATGGACGAAATGGCCGTGGCCCTCGGCATGGATCCTGTCGCGTTTCGTCGCATCAATGAACCGGAGAAGGAGCCGATCGGAGGCAAGCCATTTTCCAGCCGCTCACTCATCAAGTGCTACGACCAGGCGTCGGAGGCCTTTGGCTGGTCGAAACGCGATCCCAGGGTCGGCTCGATGCGCGACGGCGATTGGCTGGTCGGGATGGGCTGTGCGACGGCAATCTATCCGACTGCCGCCGCACCTTGCGCGGCCCGGGTTCGTTTCACCGCCGATGGCGAGGTCCGGGTCCAGTGCGGCTCGCATGAAATCGGTACCGGCGTTCGCACCGTCGCCGGCCAGATGGCGGCCGAAAGACTGGGGGTCGGCATGGATAAGGTCAGCGTCGAGATGGGCGACAGTGCCTTGCCGCCGGCTCCCGTGTCGGGCGGATCGATCTCGACCGCCAGTGTCTGCTCGGCGGTCATGAAAGCCTGCGACGCGATACGCGAGAAGCTGTTCGCCGCCGCTGCGGGCAGGGGGGCTCCGCTGGCTGGTTCAGGCAATGCGAAGCTGGACTTGAAGGACGAAAAGGTCGTCACCGAGACCGGCAAATCCGCAAAGCTGGCCGATGTCTTCAAGGCCATGCAGGTCGGCGCCCTCGAAGAATATGCCGAGTTCGCGCCGAAGGGTTCTTCGCCGGAGGCATTGAGCAAGCTCTATGCCGGACAGCCGGAATTTCATGGCGGAGAAGGAGACAAGGATTCGGTCAAATATGCCTTCGGCGCCGAGTTCGTCGAAGTGCGCATCAACAGCTATACACGCGAAATCCGGGTGCCGCGTATCGTCGGAGCCTTCGCTGCTGGGCGCATCATGAACACGCGCACCGCGCGCAGCCAGCTGATGGGCGGCATGATCTGGGGAATTGGCCAGGCCTTGCAGGAGGCGACGGAAATCGATCAGCGACACGCGCGCTACGTCAATCGCGACCTGCAGGATTATCTCGTGCCGGTCAACGCCGACATCAAACAGGTCGACGTTATCCTGGTCCCCGAGACCGACCATCAGGTCAATCCTGCCGGCGTCAAGGGCTTGGGCGAACTCGGCAATGTCGGAACGGCTGCTGCCGTGGCGAGTGCCGTTTATCATGCCACCGGCAAGCGCATTCGCGATCTGCCGATCAGGATAGACGATCTGATAGGCTGAGGGTCAAGAGCTCTGAGAGGAGGGGCTCCACAAGCCGACATCGTCATCGAAATTGTCGCGGTGGTGGCGTTGCCTGACTGATAAGTTTTCACACGCAGCGCTAGCTTAATTGGCTTGGCTCTCATGTCATTCCGGGGCTGTGGCGGGAGCCGTGTAACGGCGGCGCACGGCATCAAGCACCCGCTTGCGGCTCTGCTCCGCCGACAGGGTCTTGTCCTCTTCCGCCTCGGCGGTTTCGCGCGCCAGATCCTTGTCCCGGATCTGATGTCGAAACCATTTGGAATAGTCGCCGGAGCGCAAATGAAACTCCCAGGTCTTGTCGTCTATGCCCTCGGCGATCTGAGCGAAGATCATCAGATTGTGAGCCCTGAGATTCATCGCATCGTCAGGGCCATGGAAATAGAAGCTGCCGGCTTCGTCGAGCTGACCTTCGGCATATTTCCGGCTGTGCCGCTTGAGTGACTGACGTGGTTCGACCACCTTGACCGTCTTGACTTTCTTGCCCGCCTGCGGCCGCCAGAACAGCACGCGCGCGCCTTTGGGCGTTGGAATGTCCTTCGGCGGCTCAATGCCGGTTTCCTTGCAGAAGACCTTCACCACGTCCTTCGCCTTGGGGCCAAGCGCAATGATGGCTGTCACAAGGCGCAAGGCGTCTGTCGAAATCGCCTCGGGGTGAACGGTGATCAGGATTGTGCCAGGCAATTCCAATGACAGGACCGCCCGCGTATCGTCGCGCCGCTTGGGCAGGAGATGATGCGCTTCATCGATGACGAGCCAGTGCGGTCTCGCGGTGCGCCGGCGGAAACTGCTGAGGCCAGGCAGCAGGTCGGCAAAGAAATCCGGCCTCTCGTCGACACGCAGGGCCAATCCATTGACGACAATGTTGCTGTCGGCTTTGGCGATCAGATCAAGCACCTGCGCCTTTGTCGGCGCGCTTGAGCCGTCTCCCAGGCGAACGGCGCCTTCGAGGCCATCATAGTCGCCTTCGGGATCGAAGACGCAGAACTGAAAGCCGCTTTCGACGAAGCGTTCCGTCAGCGCGGTGGCCAAGGTGGATTTACCAATACCGGAACTCCCGGCAATGAGGATCGTGTCGCTCGGCGACAGGTAGATATCATCGCCGCCAGATGATCCAAGAACGATGCCGTCATGGCGCTTCGGCACTATCGCGTGATCACGCTTTATCAGCTTTGCGATGAGTTGCTCCACGCCTTTGCCGCGGGCACCCCGCATGACCAGGTTGGCTGTATCCTTGACCGCCGGAATTGCATTGTCGACGGCGGCGCTGCAGCCACAGGCTTGCAGGAACGCGTGGTCGTTCTCGGCGTCGCCGACGCCGACGACGTTGTGCGGCGAAAGCCGAAGGTCCTGAAGGGCCGCAGCGAGCCCGGTGGCTTTGTTGATGCCGCTCGGCAGGATCATCACCGCGCCCTTGTTGAAGATGATTTCCAGTTCGAGACCCATCTTCTTGATGACCTCGAGCACGGTCGCCTGATGGGGTTCCCAGGTTGCGACGATCGATCGCCCGACCGAAAGCGGCTTGACGCCCTGCCTCTTCAATCTGGCGACGAATTTGGGCTCGGGCGATGGGGCAATCACCCGCTCTTCCTCGCTGGCCGGCGTGTAGATCATCGCGCCATTCTCAGCGACGACCTTGTCGAAGAGGCTAAGCTCGGGAAAGACGCGCTTGAGATCGGGCAGTTCACGCCCGGTGACGAGAACAAGCTTGCGGCCGCTTTTCTTGAATCGCTCAAGCGCGGCGAGCGTCTTCCTGGCGACGATCCCATCATGAGCCAGCGTGCCGTCATAGTCTGTCGCCAATGCCATGAAATACATTCCGCCGACCTTCTCGTTCCGGTTGCCCTGCGGCTAGAACGTGTGATCGAGACAAAGGCTCCCCACCGACCGGATCACAGGTCTGGAGAAGGGGACGGTTCGCCCTCGGAAATCAGGAACTCCTTCGGCGCCGGTACGTTGACCAGACAAGCCGGGAACCGTCCCGGTCTTGCTGGCGGCAAACCCCGTCGCCGAAATCCACACCAAGTGCAATGAAAGGTAAGGCCATGGGCTTCTTTTCGAAGGACATCAAGACACTCGACGATCTCTTCGTGCACACGCTGCGCGACATCTATTACGCCGAAAAGCAGATCGAGAAGGCGCTGCCGAAGATGATCGACAAGGCAACCGACCCGCAATTGAAAGCCGGATTTGAAAAACACCTCGACCAGACGAGGGGCCATATCGAGCGCGTCGAACAGGTGTTTGAGTTGCATGGCGTCAAGGCCAAGGAGGTCAACTGTCCGGCAATCGACGGCATTCTCGAGGAGGCCGACGATGTGAGCGGTGATGTCGATGACAAGGAGGTTCTCGACGCGGCGCTGATTGCTTCGGCGCAGGCCGTCGAGCACTATGAAATGACCCGCTACGGTACGCTCATCGCCTGGGCCAAGCAACTCGGCCGCACCGACTGCGCCAATGTGCTGACCAAGAACCTGAAGGAAGAACAGGCGACCGATCGCAAGCTCACCGAAATGGCGGAAAGCAAGATCAACCTGCAGGCAGCCGAATAAGGCTGCAATCCGGCCGGCTGGTAACTCGGCCGGCCGGATTGCCGGCAGGTTTCCACTCCGTCAGCGAGACGGGTCGACGCCCAAGGCCGCTGATTGCTTGCGCAGCGCCTCATCGTCATCCTGCGGCACATGCCGAGCAGATCCTGCAGTTTCCGTGTAGATGCGGTACGCTACACAAGCGAGCGCCACCATGAAAAGCAGACGGCCCATCCATCCTACTCCTTGGTTACGGATTTCGTTTCGGCCATCCTCAGTACCCTCCGACGACCGGCAAGATCTCGCCGGTGATGTAGCTCGAGCAATGCGGCGAGGCGAGGAACACATAGGCCGGCGCGAGTTCTTCCGGTTGCGCAGGTCGCTTCATCGGCGTGTCCGCGCCGAATTTCGAGACGTCGTCGGCTTCTTTGTCCGACGGATTGAGCGGCGTCCACACCGGACCCGGTGCGACCGCATTCACCCTTATGCCCTTGCCGATGAGATTGCCCGACAGGGCCCGCGTGAAGGCATGGATGCCGCCCTTGGTCATCGAATAGTCGACCAGCTGTTTTGAACCGTCGATGCCGGTTACCGAACCGGTGTTGATGATCGCCGAACCGGGCTTCATGTGCGGCACCGCTTCCTGCGCCATATGAAAATAGCCGTAAAGATTGGTCTTCAGCGTCGTGTCGAAATGTTCTTCGGTCAGCTCGCCGAAATCGCTGGAATGGATCTGGAACGCAGCGTTGTTGACCAGCACGTCGATGCGGCCGAATTTTTCAACGGTCTCCATGACCGCCTTGTGGCAGTGGCTGCGTTCGCTGACATCGGCCTTGACCAGGATGCAGCGTCGTCCCTCCTTTTCCACCGCTGATTTGGTCTCTTCGGCATCCTTGTCCTCGGCCAGATGACGATCGCGACGTCGGCGCCCTCGCGGGCGAACAACACCGCCACCGAGCGGCCGATGCCGGAATCGCCGCCCGTGATGAGCGCTACCTTTTGGTCGAGTTTTTTCGATCCGAGATAGTAGGGCGCATCGTACAGCGGCTCCGGCTCTAGCGCCCATTCGTGCCCCGGTTTGGGCTGATGTTGCTCGGGGAAGGGGGGCTCGGGATATTCACGGGCGCCGGCCTGCATGGCGCCTTGCTGCTTCCCATCGCCTTTCAATTTGTCCTTGGCATCGACGCCACGTTGGATATGGCGCTGCTTGGCCGCTTCACCGGCTATTTCCGACTTCATCTGCATGATCGTCTCCTTGGCTTGGAGAGGAAACAACGCATGTCAGGCAAAAAGGTTTGCGCAAAAGATCGACTGCCGAGAGGATTCCGACCATCGTCTGGCAATGCGCAACGACGACATCGCCAGCAGCAACAATTCAGCTGCAATGCAGCCGCGCCAGCCACCGCCGCGACGGGATCGAGCACCCGGGGGGCTTGCCCGCTGCCTGCGCCGCCTTGGCGGCGAGCCAAATGTGATGATGTGGAGGGAAGCTATCGCGTCCAACTGGCATGCGCAAAGCAGTGCCATCCATTCTGCTCCGGGCGTAGCCGCCGGAATCTATCTTGGCGAGAGGCCATCGAGCAGGAAGTCCAGGCCTTTTCGGAAAGTGCCGTCCCAATCGTTGTCCAACAGCAGACGAGAGCGTTCGATTGTCGGATAGTGTTCGCTGAGATGTGTAAGACGCTGCTGTGCGGCTGCTCTGTCTTCTTCCGAGAGGTCGAAGCTTGCCCGGGTGAGGGTGGCGCCCATCACATAATTCCAGAGCGACCATATCGCGGCGTTGAGATCCGCGTCTGCAACACCGGCTCTGGACAAGGTCTTGCTCAGCATTTCCAGGCGACTGAGGATGTTCGGGCCAAGCGCCCGTCGCGGCAACAGCGATGCCGACCAAGGATGGCGCAACATTCTGGCGCGCCAGTTTTCGAGCATATGAACGACGTCTCCGCGCCAGTCCGGAGACTCACCTGTTTCAGGCGATGCGCGATATTCGAGCACCGAATCGAGTGCTAGATCAAAGACATCCTCCTTGTTGTCGACGTGCCAGTATAGGCTCATCACACCCGAGCCGAGGCGATCCGCCAGCCGACGCATTGTCAATCCGTTTATGCCCTGGGCGTCCAGCAGTTCCACGGCGATCGCCACGATACGCTCTCGAGACAGCGGCGGCTCGCTGCTCGCCTCCTGCACGGGCTGGAGCGGCACGCCGATCCGTTGAGCCCCTTTGCTCCGGGCATCGCTGCGTTTGGCTGCCATCCGTCTTCCTCACTTTCAGAACGTCGATTTTGACCGGCAATGCGACGAATGTCGATCTTGAACGATTGACTCGTACGATGTACCATACGATGACTCGTACATCGCACGATTCACGTGGCGATTTGGTTAAAGTTCAATCATGCAGGCCGCGAGGCAGATGCTCGCAGTCCGCAAAGCCAAGAGAAAATCATGTCACGCGCAATCAAGCATCTGCTTATCGGAGGGCTAATCATCATGACCATTGCAGTTCCCACTGCGTCGACGGCGAACGATCTCAAGCTGACCATCGTCAATCCACAGACGCTCTACGACCCGTCGCCGAATGGCTACAGCACGGCCGTGATCGCACCGCGCGGAGCTCGGGTGGCTTACATTTCCGGGCAGGGCGGCCAAGACAGTACGGGAGCCTTGTCACCCGATTTCGCTATCCAGGTTAAGCAGGCCTACGCAAATCTGCGTGCCGCGCTCGAGGGCGTCGGCGCCAGGCCGGATCAGGTGGCGAAGCTCACGGTCTTCGTGGTCGACCACGACATGTCCAAGCTCGATGTGTTGACCAGGAACGTCAAGGACATGTTCGGCGAGGCGCTGCCGGCGCAGACACTGGTTCCCGTTCCCAAGCTTGCCATCGACCCCATGCTGTTCGAGGTGGAAGCCACCATTATTCTGGAATAGGGGGTCTGATCGCCCCAACTGACATGGGGTCGAGCACGCCGCCGACAGCCACGCGTTGGAACCACCAATTCATTTTGGCTCGTCAGTCCGTTCAGTTTCGCTCGAAGCAAAGCCGTCAATTTCACGACGCATTACAGTAGGTAGTGGCTCAGCGCGTTTTCCCTTCCGTCTTCCGCGGCGGAATTTGCTCTGATATTCACGTCGCTGTTTCGTGATTTCGTAGAGAACGATACCCGAACTGGTCCCGAGGTTTAGGCTCTCGATCATCCCGAACATTGGGATTGCTACGCACATCTCGCTGCGCTCGACCGCGAGGGTGCTGATGCCCCGTTTCTCATTACCGAACCAGACAGCGAGTTTGGTGTGCTGGGTATAATCGCCCTCGTGCAGGAAAACGCTGGTCTTTCCCTTTATATGCGGCGAGGTGACGACGGACACAAAGCCATGTTTTTCCAGATGGCTGAGGCAGGCGGCAGTGCTGTCGAACCGTTTTACAAACGTCCATTTGACGGCTGATACAGACGTTTCCGAAAGCGATTTCCGCTGGCGCATTTGCTGCCAGTCATCGGGAAGTGCTTTGCGTGGATCAACGATATAGACTCTTTCAACGCCCAGAGCATTTGCGTTTCGAATTACCGTTCCGATGTTCCTGATATCATTCGGATCTTCGACAACGGCTACCAAGTTCTTGCAGCGAAACGATTTGACCGCAGCCGCACGCCTGCGAACCGATGCTCTGGGTTTCTGAGCCTCAAGGGTTTCCATGAGAGAGGTTCTTACCAGAGGCGCATCTGAATCCAAGGCCCGTGGCGACTCTATCGCCGCCACATCAGGAAGTCGCATAAGATAGATTATGGAACTAACGCATGGGCCAGGAACTGTAAGCCACCGCTGATTCTCATAGGCTTGAGCCGATTGTGCCGTATTGCCTTGAGCGGATGGCCAACGCTAGGCTGTCGAAATGAAGATGGCAAACAGCGGGATCGAAGCGGCGGTCGAGGTGTTCGTGCATGGCTTCAGTGCCGACAGAAGCCGCACCTTTCCTTACGTGGCCAGCCGTGTTGGGCCGTTGTGGCTGATGCGCGACGCCGAGCGCAAGAATCCTCGCGACTACCGCGGCGAAGAATGGGTCGTCCATGACGTCGCCGCTCAAGAGGCCGATGCCATCGTGCGGCAGCATGCACGGCCGGGCTTTGCCATTTCCGTTGTGATCGCGAACGAGGATCCGGACGGGCCGACACGAACCGCCTACAAAGCTCTC
The DNA here is from genome assembly GCF_040324155.1 of Mesorhizobium sp. M0011. Lineage (NCBI taxonomy): Bacteria > Pseudomonadati > Pseudomonadota > Alphaproteobacteria > Hyphomicrobiales > Phyllobacteriaceae > Mesorhizobium > Mesorhizobium sp. M0011. Next base: position 129,039 of record NZ_JAMYVQ010000005.1, read on the forward strand.
GGCTACCGACTGCTTCGGACCGAAGGCTTTTTCGTCCACCGGTTGCGCCGGATTCCGAGCCCGCCGGCGGTTGCTTCGATCGAACGCGTGCAGACAGCCGAACGGGCGGCGCAGTTGGGAAAGATGATCCGCAGGCAGCCGATCCCGGATCATTTGCTCGGCGACAGCGCGCCGTTGCGCCAGTATGTGGCAGTCGATGGCGCCGATATCGTTGGGCGCGTGCGCAGCTTGGATGCCGTGGAAGCCACGTGGTGTTCGAGCATGTATGTCGAGCCTTCGCACCGGCGTCGCGGCATTGGCCAGGCTTTGATGTCGAAAATGTTGCACGACGATCGGGCGCGCGGGTCGAGATACTCGGTGCTGGCTGCAACCCACGCCGGGGCGCTGCTTTATCCCCGGATGGGCTACGAACGGATTGGAACGCTGCTGATATTCGCACCAATGAACCGAAAGCCTGTATGAAAGTCTATTCGCATCACGCTGATTCGTAAGGGATTTCAATCGCCATCCCATCATAGGCCGGCTCGACGTTGGCGGGTGTCTCGGCCATCACCGTGGTGTAGTCGAGCGGTACATGCATATGCGTCAGCACGGCGTGTCTTGGCGCCAGCCGCTCGATCCATTCAAGCGCTTCGCCAAGGGACAGGTGACTTGGATGCGTCCGGTATTGCAGCGCGTCGATGATCAGCACGTCGAGGGCGCGCAGCCGTTCGGCGGTGGGCTCCGGAAAGTCGCTGATGTCAGGGCAATAGGCGAGCCCGCCGATGCGGAAACCGAGCGATACGATGTCGCCGTGGATCTGCGGCAGCGGCTCGAGGGTGAGGGTACCCCCTTCTCCTTCGATGACCACCGGCCTTGTGTGGTCGATGAGATGCGGCCTGACGATCGGCGGATAGGAACTGCCTTGCGGCGTCTCGAAACAGTATCCGAACGCTTCCCGCAGTCGAAGCATCGTCGCCCTGTCCGCATGGACGTCGATCAGCTGGCGCTGATCGAGAACGAAACCGCGCAGATCGTCGATGCCATGGATATGGTCGGCATGCGGGTGGGTATAGACGACCGCATCGACACGTTTAACGTCGGCCAGCAGCATCTGCTGACGAAAATCCGGCCCCGTGTCGATGACGACAGTCGTGCGGCTGCCGTTCGCCGCGATCCGCTCGACGAGTGCGGCGGCACGCGTGCGCCGGTTCTTGGGGTTGTCGGGGTCGCAATTGCCCCAGTCGCCGGTGATGCGCGGCGTACCTGGGGACGAGCCGCAGCCGAGAATGGTGAGGCGCAGCCGGTCGGTCATCGTTCAGGCACTTTGCTCTACAGGCCGCGGCATCTTGCCGAACAGCCGGAAGAAATTATCCGTGGTCAGATCGGCGATTTCAGCTTCGCTTACGCCGATGGTTTCGGCCAGCACCTTGGCGGTATGGGAGACATAGGCCGGCTCGTTGCGTTTGCCGCGAAACGGCACGGGCGCCAGATAAGGCGCATCGGTTTCGACCAGCAGTCGGTCATGCGGGACATCGGCGGCAATGGCACGCAACTCGGCTGAATTTTTGAAAGTCAGGATGCCCGAGAACGACACGTAGCCACCGAGAGCGACGCCCACCTCGGCAAGCCGGCGTCCTGAGGAAAAGCAATGCAGGATGAAGGGGAAGGCGCCCTTCCCTGTTTCGTCTTCGAGAATATCAGCCATATCGTCGTCGGCGTCGCGCGAATGGATGACCAGCGGTAGGCCGGTCTCGCGCGCGGCTGATATGTGGGTGCGAAAGCCTTGCGCCTGCGCATCGCGGGGCGCTTTGTCGTAGAAGTAGTCCAGCCCGGCCTCGCCGATGGCCACCACTTTCGGGTGCACGGATAGCCGCACAAGCTCCTCGACCGTGATATCCAGCTCTTCGGCCGCATTGTGCGGATGAGTGCCGACAGAGCAATAGACTTCGTCGAAAGTTTCAGCGATCTCAAGTACTTGCGGAAACCGCCTCACGCGTGTCGAGATCGTCACCATACGGTCGATTCCGGCGGCTAACGCGCGGGCGACGATGGCCGCCCGCTCCTCGGCGAAGTCGGGAAAGTCGAGATGGCAGTGACTGTCGACGAGCATCAGACGTTCGCGTCCGGCTGTTCGACATAACGTGGAAACACCCCTTCCGGTACGGGCAACGCAGTGCCGGGCACCAGCGCATGGTCAGCATGGACATGCGCGAAAGCGCGGCTCTCCGCCGGCACCGCCAACAGGTCGAGCAGTTTCGCGGCCGATCCCGGAGTGAAGGGTTGACACAGTACCGCCACGCGGCGCACGACTTCGGCGGTCGTCCACAGCACCGTTTCCATGCGCGCAGGGTTGGTCTTTTTCAACGCCCATGGTGCCTCGCCGGCAAAGTAGCGATCGGCTTCCGCCACCACGCCGAAGATCGCCGCCAGCGCCAGATGGATGCCCTGCTCGGCCATCGCCTTGCGCGCGATGTCGAGAGCGGCGACGGCCTGATCCAGGATTGCTCTGTCTGCATCCGTCAGGTCGCCGCGCTGCGGCACCACGCCGCCGCAGTTCTTGGCGATCATCGACAGCGAGCGTTGCGCAAGGTTGCCGAGGCCGTTGGCAAGATCGGCATTGGTGCGGTTGACGATCGCGTCATGGCTGTAGCTGCCGTCGTTGCCGAAGGGCACCTCGCGCAGGAAGAAGTAGCGCACCTGGTCGAGGCCGTAGTGCTCGACCATCGCGAATGGATCCACGACGTTGCCAACCGATTTCGACATCTTCTCGCCGCGGTTGAACAGGAAGCCATGCGCGAAAACGCGGCTCGGCAACTCAATGCCCGCCGACATCAGAAATGCCGGCCAATAGACCGCATGGAAGCGGACAATGTCCTTGCCGATGATGTGCGTGGCCGGCCAATAGCGCCATTGCTCGGCCTTTGTGTCGGGATAGCCGGCGGCGGTGATGTAGTTGGTCAACGCGTCGACCCAGACATACATCACATGTTTGTCGTCGCCGGGCACCGGCACGCCCCATTTGAAGGTGGTGCGCGAGATCGACAGATCCTTCAGCCCGGACTTGACGAAGCTGAGCACCTCGTTGCGGCGCTCGGTGGGACCGATAAAGTCTGGCTGGCTCTCATAAAGGGCCAGCAATTTTTCCTGATAGGCGGAAAGCCGAAAGAAATAGCTTTCTTCCTCGTTCCATTCGACGGGCGAGCCGAGCGGTTCGCGACGCACGCCATCCTCGCCGAGCGTCGTCTCGCTCTCGTCGAAATAGGCTTCCTGGCGCACCGAATACCAACCGCTATAACGGTCGAGATAGATGTCGCCATTGGCGGCCATCGCCTTCCAGATCGCCTGACAGGATTCGTAGTGGCGCGGTTCCGTCGTGCGGATGTAGTCGTCGTTCGAGCCACCCATCGCCTCGGTCATCGCGCGGAAAATCGCCGAATTGCGGTCGGCCAGCGCCAGCGGCGTTATGCCTTCCTTCTCGGCCGTTTGCTGCATCTTCAGGCCGTGTTCGTCGGTACCGGTCAGGAAGAAGACGTCCTTGCCGTCCAGGCGCTGGAAGCGTGCCAGGGCGTCGGTTGCAATGACCGTATAGGCGTGGCCGATATGCGGCTTGCCGTTCGGATAAAAGATCGGGGTGGTGATGTAGAACTTGTCGCGTGACATGAAGGAACCGTCATGAATGTCTGAATGGAAAGGCGTGGCGGTGGATATCGTATCGAGGCAGCATTTGCCATCCCGATGCCAATGCATGCCGCCCAAAAGTGGCCCCGGTTTTGGGGGCAACGGCATGCATCGGGAAAACCGTCACATTCGCATTGCAGAATTCAGGCGGTCGATCATGATCAGGGCGTGCTGCTTCTTGTCGAGATTGTAGGTATCGGTCTCAGATATAGCGTCCAGCGCCTCATGCCAAGTGTCGGACAACGTTTTGGCCCGTGCGAGATCGCCCGCCAGTGCTGCCTGACTTGCCGCGTCCGACAACAGGTCCAGCGCCCGGCGGTTGAAGATATCGAACTGGATCGCCTGATCGCGGCCAGCCACGGCTTCGGCGAGGCGAAACGCGCCGCCGACATCGCTCTTTCTGCCGGTGACCAGAGCGTCGAGCGTGGAGGCGATCTCCAGCCCGCCATACTGCGTCAACAGGATCGCGTTCCGGGCGCTGCCCCCTGCCCGCCCGACCAGTGCCGCGCGAGCCGCCGGATCGTCAGGCGGCGCGGGCTCGGTCGTTTCCAGCACCGTCATCAGGTCGTCGGCGTCGAGCGGGTTCAATCGCACCACCTGACAGCGCGACCGGATCGTCGGCAGCAGGCTGCCCGGCGCGTGGACAATCAGGATGAACAGAGTCCGTGCCGGCGGCTCTTCAAGATTTTTCAGCAACGCATTGGCCGCATTGGTGTTCATGTCATCGGCGGGGTCGACGATGACGACCCGATAGCTGCCGTCGTGCGAGGTCAGCGACAGGAAGCGGCTGACCTTGCGTATCTCATCGACGGTGACGACTGTCTTGAAACTCTTGGTCTTGTCGTTCAGCGGCCGGGTCAGATGCAGCACGGAAGGATGCGCCCCGGTGGCGATCTGGCGAAACAGCGACGAAGCCGGATCGGCAGTGGCAAGGCTTTCCGGCGCCTGCGCAAAATCCGGGTGCTTCAGCAGATGATGCGCAAGGTGGAAGGCGAGCGTCGCCTTGCCGATGCCGACTGGCCCGGAGAAGATCAGCGCATGCGGCAGCTTGCCCGCACGATAAGCGGCGGTGAGCACGCCTGCAGCTTGGCTATGCCCGACCAGAACGGGCGTTTCGGAGGGCTCCGGCACGCCGTCGAGCGTGTCGTGCTGCTCGGGTGCGATGCGTTCGAAGATCATGCCGGCGTTGCCTGCCTGTCGCGTGCCGGCGTTCTCGCCGCCAGTGCCGCGAACACCGCCGCGGTGACGACGTTCTCGACCGCGTCGGGCTCGGCGGCTGCGTCGACGACGATGCAGCGCTCCGGCTCGGCCTTGGCGATCGCCAGAAACGCCTCGCGGCGGGCCTGATGGATCGCCAGCGTCTCCTTTTCGAAGCGGTCGGCGACTGCCTCGGTGCCGCGCCGCAGCGTTGCGCGCCTCAGGCCTTCCGCCGGATCGATGTCGAAGATCAGCGTCATGTCCGGCATCATGCCGTTGATGGCGACCTGCTCCAGCGCATCCATGAACGCCGAATCGATGCCGCCGGTGACGCCCTGGTAGACGCGCGAGGAATCGAGGAAGCGGTCGCAAAGCACGATGGAACCACGCTCGACCGCCGGCCGGATGAGCTGCTCGACATGATCGGATCGCGCGGCGGCGAAAAGCAGCGCTTCCATCTTCGGTCCGAACGGTTCGGCCGCGCCCGAAAGCAGCACATGCCTGACGGCTTCGGCGCCCGGCGAGCCGCCGGGTTCGCGGGTAAGCAGCACATCGTATTTCTTGGCGCGCATCTTCCTGGCCAGCCGCTCGATCTGCGTCGACTTGCCTGCCCCCTCGCCGCCTTCGAAGGTGATGAAAAAACCGCGTGCCAACCGAGAGGCCTTCTTGTCCATGGCTGAATGGGATTGTAGCGCTCTAGATAGTCCGCGTTCGGCCAAACGTCCATGCCGTCAATTTTTGCCCTTGTGCAGTCGCCCCCAAAACCATGGCTGGTTTTGAGTGATATGCGTTATCGCAGCCAGCCGACCGCCAGTTCCTTGACGGCATCGAGTGCGCGCTGCGGCAGCGTGCCGACGCCGATCGATTCGGCGGCGAAAAGCGGTGTCTCCTGGCTGAGCGTATCGCCGATCCAGACGCGCAGCGCACCCACCGGCTGCCCCTCCTCCACCGGTGCAGCAACCGGGCCGTTGTAGACGATCCTGGCCGTCAGCTTGTCGCGGTTGGTGATCGGCAGGAAAATGTCGATCGGACCCTTGGCCTTCAGCGTCACCCCGGATTTCGCTCCGCCGAAAACCTGGGCTTCTCCAACCACCTCGTCCTTGGCGAAAATTTCAGTCTTCTCGAACGAGCGGACACCCCAGTCGAGCAGCTTTCGCGCTTCCTCGGCGCGCTCCTTGTCCGAGGCCAGCCCGCTCATCGCCGCGATCACGCGGGTACCATTGTGGCTGAGCGAACCGACGATGCCGAAACCGGCTGCCTCGCTCGCACCGACCGCCAGGCCGTCGGCGCCGATGTCCATCGCCAGCAGCGGATTGCGGTTCCTCTGTGAGATCTTGTTCCAGGTGAAATCCTTCTGGCTGTAATAGCGATAGAGATCCGGATAATCGCGCCACAGGTGCAGGGCGAGCTGCGCCAGCTCGCGCATGGTCGTCTGTTGGCCATCCGCCGGCAGGCCGGTCGAATTGACGAAAGTCGACGTCTTGAGGCCGATCTGGCGGGCCCGTTCGGTCATCTGCGCGGCAAAATTGTCCTCGGATCCCGACATGCCTTCGGCGATGACGATGCAGCCGTCATTGGCCGCCTGCACGGTCACGCCCTGAATCAGGTCTTCGAGCCGGATCGACGACTTGAGCTTGGCGAACATTGTCGATGTTCCCGAAGGCGCGCCACCCTTGCGCCAGGCGTTTTCGCTGACAACGAACGTATCGTCGAGCTTCAGGCGACCGGACTTGATGGCGTTGAAAACCACTTCCATGGTCATCAGCTTGGCCATCGAGGCCGGCGGTATCGGCTTGTCGGCATCCTTGGAAAACAGCACCGTCCCGGTCTCGGCGTCGATCATGAAGGCCTGTGCGGCCTTGGTCTCGAACAGCTGCGCACCGGCCGGAGCCTGGAAAAACAGCAGCAGGCCAAAAACCAGAAGCCCGGCGAGCGGGAGCAAGCGCAATTGCATGATGTTCGACCCGTTGGCCGGCACCGCCGGCAAGCCCGCAAAAAGTATCGGGCTTTTTGCACGGCGGATCAACCGCGTAGCGGAAATCCAGCCTGGCTTGTGCTCAGTTGCGCACAGCCAGCGCATCGGGAGCGCCATGCGACCAGGCAGCCTGCAGCAAATCATCCAGGTTGTGATGGCCATCGGGATAGAGATTGACCGAATACCAATCCTCGCCGTCGAGTTCCGAACGCTGGATCTCGATCTTGCCGAAGGCGGCAAGCTGAGCGGCAATACGGTTGGCTTCTCCGGCATCCTCGAACGAACCGGCAGCAACGTAGTCGGTGGACGGACCGGCCGGTGGCGGCTGCCGCTTCCACGATTGGAGCACGTCGGCCGGCGACATGCCGTCGCCACCCATTGCGGCGAAGGCATTTGAGGCGCGTTCGACCCGCTCGTCGGCATAGGACAGCGAGGCCACGGCAAACGGTGATTGCGGCGGCAGATTGATCTGCGGGCGCTCCGGCACGATCGGGCCGAAATCCGGAAGCGCCAGATCGCCATAGGCCGAGGACTGCGTCGACATGACCGGCTGGACAGCGCCGGAATCGGTCAACTGGCCCGGAAACGGCACGGCGGCGGCGCCCGCAGGCAGGCTTGGCGACGGCCCGTTCATGGCGACCATGACGCCGGTCGGCAGTCCATCCGACGGGTCTGGCGCCCTGTTGCCGGGATGGTAGGAAGCCATCAGATACTGGTCGTCATCGCCGTCGAGCGGCGCGCGGCCGACATATTCGACCTTCACCTGAGCGGTGCCGGTGTTGGCATAGTCAAGCATCTGGGCAGCGCGCTCCGAGACATCGATGATGCGGCCTTCGTGATATGGGCCGCGATCGTTGACGCGAACGATGACCGAACTGCCGGTCTTGAGATTGGTGACGCGGGCATAGCTCGGCAGCGGCATGGTCGGGTGCGCCGCCGTTAGATGGGTCATGTCGTAGACTTCGCCATTGGCGGTAAGCCGGCCATGGAAGGCGTCGCCATACCAGGAGGCCAGGCCGACCTTGGCGTAGCGCTTGTCTTCCCGGGGGTAATACCACTTGCCGCGGACCTGATAGGGTTTGCCGAGCTGATCCCTGCCGCCGCCACGTTGGATGCGCCCATTCTGGGAGATCACACGCGGGCTTGCCTTCACGCCATATTCGGATTCGGCGAAATATTCTTTGGAGCGGGTCTTCTTGTAGACCATCGCTTTCGGCTCGGGCTGCGACGCACACGCCGCCAGCAAGGCGGCCGACATGGCGAACAACGCGACTGCAGCAGCGCGACGAAGACGCGGTTGCGTCACAGCCTGCATTTTCCTGATGTCCCCTTCAGTCTTGACCTAGACGTCGTGTCCAACCGTCGAAGAAGCCGAAACACTCACCCGACCAATACAACGACGCCTTTGAACCCCGATCCTTTGTGCGCAGGAATTGCTTATCACGGTATTAACCGATTGTGGCTGCAACCGGGCAAGATTGTGGCGTCTCCACCGTGAAAGCCTTCTGAAAAGTAACGGTTTTCGTGCTTCCACGCGAGAGATGTGATGCCCTCTGCCACAGAGAGCCTGGCTTCGCTCCTGCCGCCCATGCCTGCCGTTGACCAAGCTTTGACGGGCAGCGGACCGACCGTCGGAACAAAGAAATGCGCCGCTAGTTTCTTCCGCAGGGCACTCGAACAGAAGGACGAGCATGATGAAAATGGCTTCATTGACAATCGCGATCGCAATGTCACTTTCTGCCGGGTCTGCGATCGCCGCATGCCCGGACAAGTCGGCTTCCAACGCAGGGACGGATTCCGAACAGACCGCCGGTATTTCGAAAGATGGAACTCATGCGCCTTTAGAGACCCCGAAAGCGTCGGATAGCGCGGGCAAGCCAGCCGCCAAGGATGGCGCCACGATGCCGTTGGCGGGCGCCGAAGGCGGCGGCGACAAGAATCTTGCAACCTCGCAGCAGGACATTGAGGCGCAGCAGCATGGTGATAAGGCCGCGGCGGCAAAGGCGGACGAAAGCTGCAAAGACTGAGGAACACGCAGGCCGGAGCCGATTTGCAGCTTCGGCCTTCCTCACGAGCAGCTGTTCCCTTGGCGAACTGAATTTTTTGGGGAAATGCCGCAGCTCTCCCAAGAGGTTGACCTATAGGGATTAACCCGCCCCGCCCGGTTGCAAGGATGGTTCTGGCGATAGCTGGACTGCGCCCTTGCCTGGGGCGCTGCATGGAAGCACTGCAGCGCCTCACAATCTCGGGCAACGCCCGCGGCGGGCTTCTTCTTCATGCACCATTGGACCGCGATGGTCCCGGTGCTCGATCCCGACAAGCTCAGAGTCTGCCCAGGACAGCAGGAAGCGACGCAGCGGTGGTTGACGCAGCCCTCAATGCCGCTTTACAGGAATGAGGCGTGAACCAGCCGGGAGCGCCTTCGGTGCCAATCCGGTGCCAACAGGCCAAACGGGTTGGCCCCCGCGCTACCCAAGTGGTTGAAAAATCACGATGGAGGAATGGCCGAGCGGTTTAAGGCACCGGTCTTGAAAACCGGCGTGGGTGCAAGCTCACCGTGGGTTCGAATCCCACTTCCTCCGCCAACTGGCGCCCCTGCAACCCACCTTTTTAGCATTTTGAACCTCCTATTGACCTTGCTCGCGCAACATGCCCCTTATTATGTGTAACAATCTGTGTAACGCCAGGGGATGGAATGGCGCGGAAATATCCGCCAAAGGCGCATAAGCGCGACGGCACCTGGTACCTCGTTCGCCGTGTTCCGAAGGAATTCGCCGAGCTCGATCGCCGCGTCCTGGTCCGCATCAGCACCGACATTCCGATCGTAAACGATCCCCGTGGCATTCGTGCCAAGGAAGTAGTGCAGCGCCTCCACGTCGAGCTCGATGCGTATTGGGGAGGGCTTCGCGACGGTCAATCTGGCGAAGCTCGCTTGCGTTTCGAGGCGGCCCAGCAGCGGGCGAAAGCCCTGGTCTATCAGACGAATGCCGAGCTCGCTGAAGGCGCGCGCGATGATATTGTCGACCGCATTAGACTGCTCCTCGACAGGAACGTCATTGAGGACGAGCGGGAGGTGGCGGCCGCCCTGGGTGGTGAGGAGCGGCCGGCGATCCGCCTCACGGGGCTGGTTGCAGAATTCGAGAAGATCGAGGCCCAAAGCCTCAATGCCATGTCCCCGAACCAGCTCCGAAAGTGGCGCAATCCGAAAAAGCGCGCCGTTGGCAACCTTATCGAGGTTGTGGGCGACATGAACATAGCCGCCCTCACCCGGAGCCACGCCATACAATTTCGCGAGTGGTGGCAGAAACGCATACGCGTGGAAAGTCTCGACATCGGCACCGCAAACAAGGACATCGGCCACGTGTCGAAGATGCTGACCACTGTCGACATGGCACATCAGCTGAATTTGCCGCCGGTGTTCAAGAAATTGCGGCTATCGGGACAGGTCGCGGTCCAACGAGCGGCTTTCGAAGCGGCTTTCGTCCAAGACAAGATCCTTGCCGACCGCGCGCTGGCGGAACTCAACGAGGAGGCCCGTCACCTTGTGCTGCTGATAGCGGACACCGGCATGCGTTTGTCGGAGGCGGCGAACCTTCTGCCGCACCGCATCTTGCTAGATCACGCGGTGCCACATGTGCAGGTGAGGCCCGATGGACGCGTGTTGAAGACAGACCACTCCCTGCGCGACATTCCGCTCGTTGGTTGCGCGCTCGCCGTAATGAAGCTCCACCCCAAAGGGTTTCCGCGCTATCTCGACAAGGCCGACTCGCTCTCTGCCTTGGTCAACAAGTTTCTTGACAATGCGAATCTCCTGCCGACTGATGACCACTCTCTCTACAGCCTGCGGCACACATACGAGGATCGGCTGACGGCCGTGGAGGCGCCCGAAAAGGTCGTGGCCATGCTGATGGGCCACAAATGGCATCGGCCAAAATACGGTTCTGGCCCGACGCTCGAGCAAAAGCAGTTCTGGCTGAAGAAGATCGCGTTCAAACCGCCGGCGCATCTTTGACCTCCCGCGCATCATTGCGGTGAGGACCGCCGCGTTATCATCGTGGCGCGCTTGAGCTCGACGGCGCGCTCCAGATGCTCGAACAACGGCACGTATGCGCTCTCAGGGGTACAGTCACGCTTGTATATGCGGTGCTCTCCGATTAATGGCCGTGAGCCGAGAACAAATCCGAGAGGCCGAAGGATGTATGGCGATGTCGTTAGGGAAGAACTCAATCTCCAGCCTTCGGCCCTCATCCGCTCCGAAGCTGAGTACATCCTCGACTTCCGTGATGCTGACGCCCTCTGAGCTCGACTTGCTTCGGCAACAGTCGAAAGAGACGGGCGACTTCGCGCGAAAAGCCTTCGAGGGTCTACGCCCCAAGGCAGCGAAATCGGCCTATGCGGCTGGGGTGCCGTCGACGGTGACACCGAGCAGACGCGCCTGAGTTTGGAGCGACCGGACGGACACCGCCGGCGGCTACTACACGCCTAGAGACGCAATCGTACCGCGCTGGACAGCGGCCGGCCCAATGCGGCCTACCACGAGGCGTTCCACCGCCTGCAGGCGCTGTTTCTCACCGATGCCGAGCCTCGGCTAAGATTTCTACGACGCTGGACGGGATCGAAGCGGCCCGTGCTTTTGCCAGCTCTGGAGAGCCACCATTTTTACGTTTACCTGCTTACGTCTCCGTACCAGACCAGTGGGGGCTGCTGTCAGCTCCCCGATGCTCATGCCATTGCAGAGAGCCGCCTAAATGAAAAACAGCTGTCATTGGCTCGAACTGTCCTTATCGAAGATCGTTTTGTCATCTACGATCCAAAGACTGAAGAATATTTCATTATCGACTGGTTCAAAGATAACCCGCCGATGGGTGAAAAACATCGGCTTGGCGTGATAATGCAAATCGACAAGATTGTAAGCAAGCGAGTTCGTGGAGCGGCGCTATCCGAGCTTGAGCGGCTTTGCCCAGTAAAGCTAAAAGATGAATCAGAGGTACTCCCATTCAAATCGGGTATTCATAATACCGCAATCGTCCGAAATGCTGGGTCTTTGAAACGCTCTCAGTGAGCCATCCTATCGAGACCCTGTCGCTGCCCTACCCTATCGATACCCTATCGACACAGAGACAGAGATAGAGACCATACAAGACGGAAATCCAACGAAACAAAAAATCTTACCTAAACCATTTTGAAAAATGTTTGCCGCGAGCGGCGAAGCTACCCTGTTCCGCGTTGGAGCGAAGGATCGAACATGGAGGACAGAACCAGTTGGCCCAAGACTACACCGAGACATGCGAAGCTAAAACTAGGAGGGGGACGGAATGCAGAAACGCAGCTGTGCCTGGAAAGCTCAGATGTCGGTTTCATGGTGGGCTGAGTACAGGCCCCACATCCCAAGGAGGAAAGGATAGGATAGCCGAAGCGCAGCGGTATCGTTGGGAGAGGTGGAGAGCTGCGGCTGATTCCTAGCAAATTGGCTTGGCAATCGTCGGCGCTCAACGAATGACTTGACTCCTCAACGAACATATTCGGACGGGTTTGAATGGGTCAACAATCCGCTTGAATGAATCAAGATGCAAACGGTGCCACTCCATGGGGTGTTACGATTATGTTGACTTTTGTTGACCTGAAAATCGTTTCGGTGAACGGGTTTCCAGGCACATGCTGAAGCGCACGTAGTGGCCAGGGGGCATTGAGGCGCGTGAGGCTTGCCCGGCGCAGCCAGAGCAAACCAGGCTCACGGACGTTTTGCACGGCAGACCAGGTCTCAATCATCTGCTGCTTTCGCGCGCTATGCCTTTGAATTGACCAACGATGGGGTTGGGGGTCAAAGCGAGATGGATCCCAAGCGCGGCCTTAGGGCCTCATAGAACTATCACCCTCATCTTTGTTGGGGTTTTGGCCAACTAAGCGAAGATCGGGCTAGGCCGAAGACGGCCGATCGAGGTCGACACGCGCGACGGCGTAGGCGTCAAGCGAGATGAATTGGTCATCCAGCGGTCTTGCGGAAATTTCCATGAAGTTGGGATCGGTTGCCGCCTGCTCGAACTGCTCGGCGCCGAGAAGAGCAATACGGGCGCTGCTCGGCGCATCCGAAAGCCGCACAGATTGCGTCTTGGCGGTGAGGTTAGCGACCCACAGGGTCACGCCCCGATCGTTTTCAGCTGCGATCGTCACAACGCCGTCAGCGCCGAAAGTTCCTACGGACAGCAAGGTGGCTCCGCCGAGCTTTGAGAGACCAGCCAAGACATGGAAAGCGGGATAGACCGTTCGGGAATCCTGCTGGTCAAACCATGGCTGCACGAAATCAGCCTTCCTATGGATTTGGCCAAATGGACCGGTGAAGTCACCGAAGACGACGGCCTCGATGCCCTCGCGAGCGCATGCGGCGAAATAGCCGACGATCCAGGCCGCATTGAACAGCCCGCGCTGACGAGGATCGATGCGCGATAGGCAGACGCGACCATTCGCTTCGTTCTGCGCCGTGGAGGCACCGTAAGGGTTCTCGCGGCAGCCGAGCTGACTGGGACCCACACGCAGCGGCAATTCGCCCATGAAGGAACGGGCAGAGCGGATCAGGTGGGGAATGGCCTCAAGCGTCTCCATCACTGACACATCGTCGGCAGCGTGCACGCTTGGACAGGTGGTAAAGGTCGCGTAGTCGAGCGCCTCGCTTGGCGGGCGCTTGCGATTGAGCTCGGTGAAGTACGCGGCCATGCCGCCGCCGACCGGTACACCCGGGAAAGCCCGGCGCGCTGCCGAGTAGCTTTCCTGGAAGCTCGGCATGGCCGGCCATGCTGCTCCCGGCTGTACCGATTTCATGTCCTGCGCCGGAAAGACGCAGATAGCTTCTAGATTGAGGCCGAGGCGACGGACAGCATCCGCGACCGGCTTCAACTCGCCGAAGGGATCCAGCGTTCCCCTGGTTATGATCTCCAGCACGACGCTTGCACCAATCAACCGGGTCAGCGCTGCGTACCGTTCAAGTTCATCGTGGCCGTGCCCGAGACGGAGATCGACCTGGCAGGCTATCCACTGCGGAGCCAATTGCCGAATTAGATCGGAGTTTCCAAGGGCGTGCCTGGCCTCGTCGGCGGCGACGCCGACGCCAATGCGAGGCACTCGGCCGGCCGGTCCGCCAATCGTCACTTTGATCGGCGGGTCAGGATTTTCAGACATCGGCGCAAGAAGCGTCCCCGACATATGCAGCCGGACGGCCTGGGTGAATTTCTGGCCCTTGGGCAGTCTGTAGGGCCACGGGCGACGCAAGGGACGAACATAGGTTTTATAGGATGCGTCAGACCAATTGCGTTGATCCTCCATCTCAAAGGCATCACCATCCATGATGCAGGTGGCCCAGATCCCAGGCGCGATCTCATGTGACAACGCGCGCACGTCGGTGAACGGACATTCCGGATCAATAAAGTCCGGAAAATGCGAAAGCCTTTCGAGACCATCTTGATGCAGGACCCGCACCGGCTTGCCGGCCAAATCTGCTATGGGATGCAGCACGACGAAGCCGGTCCGGTTGGTCAAAAGGTCGGTCTCAGGCTCTGCTTCTGTCACAAACGACAGCGCACCATCGCTACTGCCCGAGACGCGTGCCCGGTAAACCAGGCGGCCGGATGTTGCGGCACATGTTGCACGGTATTCAATGGCGAACGCATCCGGCCTCTCGTCGATCCGCAGATCATCGAGAACGGGGGTACATGTTCCCCAGTTTTCGTCCCGTACAAGAAACGAGATTCCGCGCAAGATCTCGATCGTCCCGATGCGGATGTAGCGCAACGCCCCATTGTCGAACGCGACCGACAAGGATCCGGCGCGCAGTGTGCGCAGCGGTGCCTCGTGCTGTTCGGTGCCACATAAGCGGACTGCCAGGGAAGCTGTCGAGGTCAAATTGCCCGCTCCGTCGTGGCGTCGAAGATCGAGGCCCGGTTCATGTTGATGTCGATCGCAAGCTTCTCGCCCGGACGGCTGACGTCGTGCGCCTGCAGCTCAGCCATCACCGGCGCGCCAGCCAGTCGGAATGTCGCGTAGCTGCGCGAGCCGGTCGGCTGCAGCAGGTCGATCGTTGCCTCATAGCGAAACGTGCCCTGCTCCGGTGTGGCAGTGTGCGCCCGAGTGAGATGTTCTGGCCTCAACCCGAGCAGCACCTGCTGTCCGTCTGCGACGCCCTTCAGCCCCCTGCCCGGCGCTAAGGGCAGCAGCGCGTCCGCTAGCCGGATGGCGGCGGCGCTTCCGTCCAAGGCAAGGTTGCCTGGCAGGAAGCTCATCCGCGGCGAACCCAGAAACCCAGCGACGAAGGTTGAGGCCGGGTGCTCGAACAACTCGAGTGGCGCGCCCTGCTGCTCTATCAACCCGTCGCGCATCAGCACGATGCGGTCAGCCAACGTCATCGCTTCGATCTGGTCATGGGTGACGTAGATCATCGTTGTGGCAATGTCCTGGTGAAGGCGTTTGATTTCGCCGCGCATTTCGTCGCGAAGCTGTGCGTCGAGATTGGACAGTGGCTCGTCGAACAAAAAGATGAGGGGGTTGCGGACTATGGCGCGGCCGATGGCGACGCGCTGACGCTGGCCACCGGACAGCTGACGCGGAAAACGCCCCAGCAAGGGAGTGATGCCAAGCATGCGTGCCGCCTCGGCCACGCGCACCTCGACCTCTGGCTTCGGCATCTTGCGAGCCTTGAGGCCGAAGCCAATGTTCTTGGCCACGCTCATATGCGGATAGAGCGCATAATCTTGAAACACCATTGCCACGTCGCGATCGCGCGGCCGGAAATCATTGACCACTTCGCCGCCAATCTCGATCGTGCCTTGTGAGCTCTCCTCCAGTCCTGCGATGGTCCTCAGCAGAGTGCTCTTGCCGCATCCGGAGGGTCCAACCAGGACAGTGAACTCGCCGTCGGGGATGTGGAGGTCAATGCCGCGCACCGCATGGAAGGCGCCGTAGCGCTTGTGCAAGCCGGTGATTCTGACTTCGGCCATGCCTTCCCTTCCTATCCGCGAACGGCGCCGAGCGTCAGCCCGCGCACGAGATGTCGTTGAGCAAGCACTCCAAGGGCGATCGATGGCACAAGGGAGACAATGGCAAGGGCTGCGGCTTCACCATATTGTGCGCCCTGGAAGCCGATGAAGGCTCGGAAGACCGTTGGCAGCGTAAAGGCAGTTCGGCTGGTCAAAATCAGAGCGAAGAAGAACTCCGTCCAGCAGGCAATGAAGGCGAAGACAGCCGCCGCGACGATGCCTGGTGCTGCGAGCGGCACGGCAACGCGCCAGAACGCCTCCCATCTCGTGCAGCCATCGACGAGGGCCGCCTCCTCCATCGACTTCGGCATGCCGCGGAAATAGGCAAACATCATCCAAACCGACACCGGTAGCGTGAAGACCGTGTAAGCTAGGATCAGCCCGATATGGGTGTCGTACAGCCCGACGCCACGATAGATAAGGAATACCGGCAGGACGATGCCTATCGGTGGCAGGAAGCGCTGCGACAGGACCCAGAAGGACAGATGCCGGCCGCCCGTGTTGTAGCGCGCCAGACTATAAGCCATCAGCGTGCCGATCAGTGCCGAAAGCACCGTCGCCGAAAGCGAAATAATCAGGCTGTTGATAAGCCCGTCGAGACCGCGATAGGTGAACAGCGCAGCTTCGTAGTGGACAAGCGTCGGTGCGGCAGGGAACCAGACAGGCGGTACGGTGAGGTAGTCGTCGCTGGGCTTGATGGAGGTGTTGAACATCCAGTAGAGCGGCCACAGCACAAACACCAGGAAGAACCCCAGCAGCAGAATTCGGCCGATCGGCAACGACCGGCGTTTCCTGCGGCGGGCGGGCGCGACGGCGGCCATTAGACCGGTTCTACCTTCAAGAGCCGACGCACCAGCAACGTCACGATGAGCGCCGTAAAGATCAGGAACAGCCAACTTCCTGCTGTTGCTTGCGATAGATGAAACTGCGTGAAGCCGACGGTATAGAGATAATAGGAGGCCGTGTAAGTTTGTGTTCCCGGGCCACCGCCTGTCATGATGAAAATGGTATCGAACATACGGATTGCGTCGAGCAGACGGAAGGTCAGGGCCAGCAGCATCATCGGCCCGAGATGCGGGAGCGTGATCGCCCAAAAAGCCTGCCAGGCGTTGACGCCGTCAAGTTCTGCCGCCTCACAGAGATTGGGTGGGATTGCGGTCAGCCCAGCGAGCAGGATGACGAACATGAACGGCGTCCACTGCCAGACATCGGCGATGATCAGCGAGATATAGAGCCACGGGCGCTCCGTCATCCATCCTATCGTAACCTCCTGCCCCAATAGTTGCGTCAGGATATAGTTGGTCGGTCCGAAAGGCCGCTGTAAAAGCAGCGTCCAGGCCTGGCCGACGATGACCGGGCTGATGAACAGCGGCACGATCAGGATCGACATGATCACACCGCGGCCCGGAAAGCTGCGCACCATTGTCAGCGCCACCAGGAGACCGAGCACGAATTCGATAGCGACGCTGATGCCCGACAGCCATGCTGTCAGCAACAGCGACCAACGTGCTACTGGATCGAACACGACCCGCTCAAAGTTCTTCAATCCGACAAAGGCGTGGCCCGGCACCTGGAAGTCGTAGTTGATGAAAGATACCACCAGCGAGAACAGAAGCGGATAGATCGAGAGCGCCAATATCAGCAGCACCGCGGGCGCCACCAGCAGCCACTTGAAGTGACGGTCTGCCCATTGGGCAAAGGCAGACAGCCGGGGCGGTGCGCCGGCGGCCTTCAAGCGACGGATCGTGGCGGTGGGCTGCATAGGCGTATCCAAAAATCGCCGCTTAGCGGGGAGGTGTTGCGAGCCAAGCGCCCGCAACACCAATTGCTCCAGACAGCATGCCTCCCCTCAGAGGGTGACCGCCATGCCAAGTTTTTCCACCGTGTTGTCGGCAGTGGCGCCAGGCAGTTTCAAGAACTCGGTGTAGAAGCCTTTCTGCGAATCCACACCCAGTCGGTCGGTCGTCTCGTTCCACTCGGCGGCGGCCGTTTCAAGCGACGCCTTCGCATCCGCCCCAGCCCACACCGCGGTGCACATGCGGTCGATGCTCAAGAAGTAGTCCTGCGCGCCTGGCATGATCGGATCGAGCAGACCGACATTTGCCGAGTTGTTGAGGTTGGCAAGGTACTCCTTGGCACTGGGGAAGAGCGCGCCGTAGAGCTCGGACTTGAAGTGCGAGATGCGGTATGGGTCGCGTAGCGCATAGGGCAGCATGCAACGTGCCAGCGAGACGGGTGGCGAGCATACCCATTGCATGAACAGATACGCCGCCTCTGGGTTGGGCGAATCCGCGGACAGTGCCTTGTTGTAGCCGGTCGCATGTTCCGGATTTCCCGGAACGACGGCATAGCCGACCTTGCCAGCGATCTGCGACTGCGGAATGAAGTTGATTGCCGTGGCGGACTGCGAATAGTTCGCCGCCATACGGCCGCTAGGAGGCCAGGAATAGATCATCGCGACTTTGCCGGTCAGGAAAGCCGCCCACAAGGAAACGGCGTCGAGCTCGTTGTTGCCGGGGATCGAGGCCTTGTTTGCGGCGAGCATGTTTGTCAGCGTCTTGACGCCGGCATCCGACACCAAGCCGGCCTTCATGTCGTCTCCGAACAGTTTTCCGCCGTTGGCGCGGTACTGCTGCAGAAAGTCGAACTGATTGCCAGGGCTGCCCGCCTTGCGGAAATGTCCCGCGCCATAAACCTTTGGCGCCATCTGGTCGGTAATGAACTGGGCGATCTGGGCATATTCTTCCCAGGTCTTCGGCGGTCCAAGCTTGGCGTTGAACTTCGCCTGGTAAGCCTCCACCATTTTCGGATCCTCGAAGATGTCCTTGCGGTAGTAGAGAGCGAACATGTCGCCGTCGTCGAAGAACCCCCAGATCTTTCCCTTGTAGGTCGGCAGCGCCTTGTACAGGGGATGATAGTCCTCGAGGTCTGCCGGGTTCATGTATTTGGCGATGTAGTCGTCTAGAGGGGCAATGACGCCGCCATCGGCAAGCGACGGTGTCCAGGCCGGCGAGATGTCGAGGATGTCATAGGCACCCGAGCCGGCGATGTGCTCGGCGACTGCCTTGGAGTACTGGTCAGGGTTCGACAGTTCGACGACATTCGACTTCATCCCGGTAAGCTGCTCCCACATCGGCCCACTGAAATTGCGCGGATCGAGTGCCTGCAGGCCAGCCTCGTAGGTCATGTTGAGGGTGACGCCCGAATGCGCCTTGGCCGCCTCCGCCGCGCGAAAGGCGGAACCGTCCGCCGGCCCTTCCTTCGATGCTTTTAGGGCTGCGGCCTGCGCCTGGCCGAGCGGCGACGTGGCGTCCGCCAATTCCAATGTTTGCTGCGCCATCGCCCAATCCGTCATCATCCCCAGCATCGGGCCGGACACGGCCAACATGCCGGTCATCTGACCGAAGCGGGTGATGAAAGTTCGGCGGGTGGTTTCGCCGCTCATGAAGGCGTCGACCTCTGCTTCGAGACCTGCCTGAAAGTCACGTTTTTCACGATCGTTCATAGTGCTTGGTCCTCCCATTTCCATTTGCTTCACTCGTCCGCCGGCGCTGCGGTCAAGCACATTTCCTCCCGTAAGGTCGCCGCAAAGGGGCCGCGGCGGCGCGCCCAAAAATCAGTGTCCTCCTAGGTTCCGAAGCGGGCGGCGAGCCCCGACAGCCTGGTCTTCCACAGCTCGCTCGAAAGAACCTCGCGATTGACCACGCCGCGCGGCTCCCGACCGCGCTGCACCTCCATTACCGCTTTGACGTCGGCGGCACCGTTGCCGGCAAAGCACTGGTCGGTCCAGCAAAGTGCGTGCGGCGCCAGGATCACATTGTCGAGTTTGAGGATCGCATCGTCTGCGTCGGGAGGCTCTTGTTCCAGCACGTCGAGACCGGCGCCGGCGATGCGGCGCTCCTGCAGCGCTTGCGTCAGCGCTTTCTGGTCGACGATCGGGCCGCGCGCGGTGTTGATCAGGTAAGCTGTCGGCTTCATCAGGGCGATCCGCTCAGCGTTGACTATGTGGTGGGTCTGAGGCGACAGGGGGCAACTGACCGACAGCACGTCGGCGCGGCGAAACAGATCCTCCAGCCCGACCAGCTCGACGCCCAGGTCGGCAGCAACCCTCTTGTCGGCAAACGGGTCATGGGCAATGAATTGCATGTCAAAGGGCTTCGCCAAGCGGAAGACCTCGGCACCGATGTTGCCGATGCCCAGTGACCCAAGCGAACGCCCGACGAGGCCGACCCCCATGTGATCGGAGCGCTTCTCGAAACCAACAGACCCTTTGCGGGTGAGCGCGTCCTTTGTCAGCAGTTTGCCGGTCAGTGCCAGCATGAAGGTGATGACGGATACGGCGACGGGGCGTCGCACGCCATCGGGCGTGATGACCAAGGCAATGCCGGCTGCGGTGCAGGCCTCAACGTCGACAGTGTCGTAGCCGACCCCGAAGCGGGCAACGACGGCCAGGCGTCCGCTCCTGGGGACACTCGTGGCATCGAAGCGATGGGCGAGGAGGATCAGCGCATCGAAATCCTCAAGTTGGTCGGCGCGAAGCGGACTGTTTGACTCCAGGAACACCATCTCGACGCCCGTCGCATTGCGCAGTGGCACCAGATCGAAATCTGGGTAGGTCGGCGAGCCGTCCGGCTTGCGGAAATCACCGGAAAGCGCCACCCTGAATTTTACGCTGTCCATCGTCTCCTCCGCTCCTATTCGCACCCGGCGCGGATCTTGGAAACCGCGTCGGCGATCGCGTCGTGCAGAATCCAAACGTCGCCTGAATAACAAATAAAATCAAAGCCTTGTGCGTAGAAGTCGTGTCCCTGCGCGACGTTGGGAACCAAGCGTCCAAGCGATTTGTTGTGCTTCTTGGCGGCGGCAACGATTTTGGCCATTGCAGCAGAGAAAGTGGGGTGGGCGAAGTCGCCAGGAATGCCGAGCGAGACGGACAGGTCGAAATGTCCGACCCACAGACAATCGACCCCGTCCAGTCCCGCGATGCCCTCAATGTTCTTGACGCCGTCGGCGGTCTCGATCAGGCAGATGAATGTCGAGCGCTTGTTGGCGGCTGAGAATTTATCAGCGACCGAGCCCGGACGGTAGCGGTCATGAGCGATCTGCAGCGCCACGCCGCGGACGCCGGCAGGGTGATATTTCATGGAATTGATGATGTGCTGCGCCTGCTCGACGGTACTCACCATCGGGGCGATCAGGCCTTCGGCCCCCATGTCCATGGCGCGGGCAAGGAAATGGTAGTCCTGCGATGGCACACGCACCATAACCGGCAGGTCGGCCGCTTCGAAATAGCGGATCGCACTCTTCACCGTTTCCAGGCTGAAGCCCGAATGCTCCATATCGAAAAAGACGAAGTCACAGCCAGCGGACTTCAGGATGTGACCTATACCCGGCGTCGCGAACTCGGCGACGAGCGTACCAAGTTTGACCCGCCTGTGAGAAGTTAACGCCCTGAGACTTGGCTCTGACATGCACTTCCTCCCGTTCGCCCAAAAGGGCCAATCCGCCTAGTTCTCGTCAATGCGTGGCCTCAAGAACGAGGTCGCAGGTCATCACCAACTTGGTCACGACGAGCGGCGCGCTCTGCGTATTGAATTCGTCGAAGTGAGCGGTGCGGCAGTGCTCCTCGAATGCGGCCTCGCTATCGTAAATCTCATAGAGCAGGACCCGGTCCGGTTCGCCGCGCGCCTCCGTCACGTCAAAGCGGCGGCAGCCGGCCTCGCTGCGCATCGACGCGGTTGCATTGGCGTCCACAAGTTCGCGGAATCTGCCCCGGGCACCCGGCTTGAGGCGGAAATCGACCCAGACCACGAAGCCCCTCATCACTTGGCACCTGCAATTTCCAGATAGCGCCTGGACACATATTCCAGATGCCTGCGCATAGCCGCTTCGGAGGCGTCTGGATCGCGCGCGGCGACGGCATCAAAGATTTCGCGATGAGCCTCATAGGCCTTGCGGTCTTCACCTTTGGCCAAAGTCGTGCGCCGCTGTTCGAGCAGCCATTCGGCCAACGCCGCGTGGATAGCTGTGAAGATTCGATTGCGGGTGATCACCGCCAGCACGTAGTGGAAGTCCACGTCGGTGCGCTCGAAGCGCGTCAGGTCCCCGATCGACTGTCGATTGATTTCAAGCGCCTCTTTGAGACTTTCAATATCTTCTGGGGTGGCATTGATGGCGGCGTTGCGGGCAAGACCGACTTCGAAAAACAAACGCGCGCTCTGGAAGTCATGAACCCCGCCGGGGGCCGAAATCATGTGACGCGCCGGCCCCGAGAGGGCGTCGATCACGAATTGGGGCGTTGGCCGAGTGACGCGGGCGCGCTCGCCGGATTTCACCTCGACAAGGCCCATCTTGCTCAGATGCAGCAGGGCTTCGCGGATTGAAGGGCGCCCGACCCCAAACTGCCGCATGAGTTCCCGTTCGGATGGGAGCCGGTCGGCTTCGGCCAGCTCTCCCTCGCGGATCATCCGCTCAAGGTGCGCTGCAACCTCGTCCGAAAGCTTCCGCGGCTTGATCAGAACTCCGATCATTGGCATACCTGTTATACCAATACGCTATGGCCCCAGAGCGCCTCTGTCAACGATCCTTCTACCAACAGACGCTCGTGACCAAGTGAGAACGGTCATTGTTCTTCCTGTCAAACGAGTATCTATCGGCGTTCGCCCAACTGAGACGCCGCACAAAGTTGGAACGAATCTGGCGTAAAATTGGCTGGGCGCATCGACGCCGGCATCGAGGAGGCGCTCGCCCGCTTTGGCATCGATACTCGTGGCGCAGCAGACGGCTGGGGAGCGACACTCGACAGCGTATATGACGGAGCGATTGAGGCGCTGACCTCCCTTGATGCTAGCTTTGCAAAGGCACTAGCGATCATCGCCGAGGGCTGAGCATGGCAGACATCGATGCTACACAGCGCGTCATCGAACATCTTTTGACGCATTTCGCCTGACCAAAAGCGGGCGCAAGCAGTCCGGCGGCAACGGGCTGTAACCGACTGTCAGGTCTCGGCAGGCATTTGAGATAGCTGCCGTTCTCCATACGATCCCCAGTTGGACGATAAGACCAAGCGTCCCAACAGCCAGAAGCGGACATCGTCAACGAGTTTAATTTACGCAGCCAGGATCGACCTCGCAGTTCGGGCCGATGCGACACCCATCCGGAACGCCATAGCTCAAAACCCCTCAAGCGCTTCAGCGCAGCGTTGCAAAAGGTCAAGCTGCGTTGCGGACCTCGGGTCTGCCGTTCGTTCTCCTCCGTCATGGCTGGTATACGGAGAACCACACGCCTTCCGTGATCCCTGACCTCTCTGGGCAGCATGATCCCGACCGCTTCCTGCAACGGAGGGGCGATCATTTCCACTAAATCCAATGCTTTATGAGGAAAGCCGGTGGTACCGTTGGCTGGGATCAGTTCGCCCATCAACTAACTGTTTTTTGTCACGTTTTTCCTTCCTGCGGGGTGTTGTTTGTATATCACAGCAGGCAGCACAATCTCGCCGCGGATATTCCGCCGGCGACACGGACAGACGGCAACTTGCATCGGCGTACGAGGGCTGCGCAATTTTTTGCAGAAGCAGGAACATAGCTGCATCGCCCAAGTTAAATACCGACGGCATTGGATCACGGCTTCATTCTCGCATTTCCAGTCTGCCAGAGTGCTCCGGGATTCTTTGATGCTCGAACGAATGGGCAGGACAATGTATCGCTGTCAGCTTTTGCTATCAGCCTTTGGTCTGGTGTTGTTGACGGGTGGCCTGTTCCCACAGGGCCAAGCCATGGCACAGGCGCCCTGCCCGGCCGACCACGATAAGCTGCTCGCTGTCCTCAAGGCCAATGTGAAAGCAAGCGGCGGACCTGCCAACGGTGGCTTTGAGACCAACGAATGGGCCGCTATCGTCGCCCGCGACGGCGCCGTATGCGCGATCGCTTTCAGCGGTCCCACCGCCGATTCGCAATGGCCAGGCAGTCGCCTCGTCGCGGCAGAGAAGGCCAACACGGCCAATGGACTCAGCTTGGCGCAGATGGCCCTATCGACGGCCAATCTCTACGCGGGGGCGCAGCCGGGCGGGCCGCTTTTCGGCTTGCAGGAGACCAATCCGGTCAACCAGGCCGCGGCCTATGCGGGCGATCCCAAAACGTTCGGAAGCGCCAGCGATCCCCTCGTCGGCAAGCCGATTGGAGGCGTCGTTGTGTTTGGCGGCGGGCTTGCCCTCTATGACGGCAAGAGCATCGTCGGAGGCATCGGAGTCTCCGGAGATTCCTCATGCGCCGATCACAATGTCGCCTGGCGTGTTCGCGCGGCGCTCGGCCTCGACAAGGTTCCAGCCGGGGTCAATCCCAATCGCAAGGACGCCATCGTCTACGATCTCGATCCCGGGGGCAAAAGCGCATCGGGCTGGGGCCATCCGCTTTGTGCCGGCACCGAGGCTGACATCGCGGCGGAGCTCGGCGCCGGCGTGGGAGGCTCGATCCACAAATGAAAGGCATGCTGCACCCGGCACCGGCGCGCGTTGACGCAGGACGAGGCGCCCGCGCATTGGCGATCTGGAATTCTTTTCGCACCTGCATATTCTCGGTGATGCTGCTGGCATGCGGCCCATTCCTGAGTGGTGCCTCGGAGCCCCCATCGGCAGCGGCTATTGCGCCGCCCGCCGCCGCAGCGCCACCCGACGACGGGCAATGGACGATGCCAGCCAAGAACTACGCGTCGACCCGCTTCAGCGACCTGACCGAGATCAACGAAGGCAATGTCAAGAACCTGCAGGTCGCCTTTACCTTCTCGACCGGCGTGAACAAGGGCCAGGAAGCAGCGCCGCTGGTTGTCGGCAACATCATGTACATCGTCACGCCCTTTCCCAACATCGTCTACGCGCTCGACCTTTCCAGGCCCGGCGCGCCGATGAAGTGGAAGTACGAGCCCAACCCCGAGCCGGCGGCACAAGGGGTGGCCTGCTGCGATGTCGTCAACCGCGGCGCGGCCTTCGCCGACGGGCGCATCTTCTTCAACACGCTGGACGGCCACACGATCGCGCTCGATGCCGATACGGGCAAGCCGATCTGGAACGCTCATATCGGCAACATCAACATCGGCGAGACAATCACCATGGCGCCGCTGGTGGTGAAGGGAAAAGTTCTGGTCGGCAATTCCGGCGGCGAAATGGGCGTCCGCGGCTGGGTGAAGGCGCTGGATGCCGGAAACGGGCATGTTGTCTGGACGGCTTATGGCACTGGACCCGACAAGGATGTGCTGATCGGCCCGGACTTCAAGCCCCACTATGACATGGACAAGGGCACAGACCTTGGCGTGACGACATGGCCGCCGGAAGCCTGGAAGATCGGCGGCGGCAATATGTGGGGCTGGATCTCCTACGATCCGGACTTGAACTTGATCTTCCACGGCACAGGCAATCCAGGACCGTGGAATCCGGATTTGCGGCCCGGCGACAACAAATGGACGTCCGGTATTTTCGCGCGTGATCCCGATACCGGAGCGGCGAAGTGGTTCTACCAGTGGAGCCCGCATGACCTCCATGACTATGACGGCATCAACGAGCAGATCCTTCTGGACATGACCTGGCAAGGCAAGCCGCGCAAGGTCCTGGTCCGACCGGAACGCAATGGCTACCTCTATATCCTCGATCGAACCACTGGCGAAGTGCTGTCTGCCACAGCCTATGGCCCGGTCAATTCCAGCAAGGGTGTCGATTTGAAGACCGGCCGGCTGATTGCAAACCCCGACAAGAGAACCGGCACCGGCAAGGTGGTCCGAGATATTTGCCCGACAGCGTCCGGCCTCAAGGACTGGCAACCATCGGCCTTTTCGCCGAAGACCGGCCTGCTCTACATCCCCCACAACAATCTCTGCATGGACGAAGAAGGCGTCGAGGTAAACTACATCGCAGGCACACCCTATGTCGGCATGAACGTACGCATGATCCCCGGGCCGGGGGGCAATCGGGGTGCCTTTACCGCTTGGGATGTTGCCGCGGCCAAGCCGGCCTGGGTCCTGAAAGAAAACTTCCCGGTGTGGAGTGGCACCGTCGTCACTGCCGGCGATGTCGTCTTTTACGGCACCATGGAAGGCTGGTTCAAGGCCGTCAGCGCCAGGACTGGCGATCTGCTTTGGCAGTTCAAGACATCGTCCGGCATCATCGGCCAGCCGATCACCTATCGCGGCCCCGATGGGCACCAATATGTCGCAATTCTGTCGGGCGTCGGTGGCTGGGCCGGCGCCATCGTTTCGGGCGACCTCGACCCACGCGATGCCACCGCGGCACTTGGCTTCGTCAACGCGATGAAGGATCTGAAGAACGCTACCACGGCGGGAGGCACGCTTTATGTGTTCCGGCTTCCTTGATGGATTGGACTTGACCGTCCGTCCGACGCGCAAGGCGTTCCAACGGGTGGCGATCGGCATGGCCGGGCTCGCCTTATTGCTCTTGCCGGCTATTGCCAATGCACGTGAGTTGAGAGTGTGCGCCGACCCGAACAACATGCCGTTTTCCAACGCGGCCGGTCAAGGCTTCGAGAACAGGATCGCGGAAATTATCGCCACTGATCTCGGCGCCAAGCTGACGTATACTTGGTGGGCGCAGCGCCGTGGCTTCATCCGCAACACGCTGAAGGCAGGTCTTTGCGATCTCGTGCCCGGCACGCCTGCCAATCTCGAAATGCTGCGCACCACCACGCCTTACTACCGTTCGTCCTATGTCTTCGTGACCCGCCAGGACGGCCCGGACGTGGCCTCATTCAACGACCCGCGGTTGCGAGAATTGCGCATCGGTGTTCAGCTCATCGGCGACGATGGCGCCAACTCGCCGCCTGTCCAAGCGCTTGGCCGCCGCGGCATCGTCGGACATCTGATCGGCTATCCCGTCTATGGCGACTACTCCGCTCCCAACCCTCCGGCGCGCATCGTCGAAGCTGTCGCGAACGGTGAGATTGATCTTGCCGTGGTCTGGGGTCCGCTCGCCGGCTATTTCGCCCAGAGGCAAAAGGTGTCGCTCCGGATCACGCCGGTCACGCCTCGCATCGACGGACCGCAACTGCCGCTGATGTACGACATCTCAATGGGTGTTCGGCGCGAGGACGATGCGCTGCGTGGCGATGTGAATAGCGCGCTTGCCAGACACAAGGCGGAGATCGACGCGGTTCTGGCGCAATACGGCGTACCGCGTCTGGACATGGCCGGGAGTCCGGCGCGATGAGGCAGGCTCTGGCGATGTTGCTGCCCTTGACGCTGGCCCTGGTCGCCTGCCAGCGTGAGGAGCGCGATACCCGGCCACAATCGGCGCTCGGCTCAGGCGAACAGCCGACACCGGTGACCGCGCTTGAGCCCGGCGCTCAGCGGCCTTCCGCCAGTGACAACAAGGCGGCGAGCTTCGAGGCGAACGCCTTTCACCTTAGCGAGGGCAAGCGCCTGTTCGGCTGGTTCAACTGCTCGGGCTGTCACGCCAATGGCGGTGGCGGCATGGGCCCGGCGCTGATGGACGAAAAGTGGCTCTACGGCAGCTCGATCGAAAGCATCCATGCCACGATCCGCGACGGGCGACCAAACGGGATGCCGAGCTTCCGCCAGAAGATACCCGACGACCAAATCTGGGAACTTGCGGCCTTCGTACGCGCACTGAGCGGCAACGCGCCCTCCTCCGCCGCGCCGCAGCGCAACGACGATATGATGGTGCACCCGTCTGAAAACCGCCTGCCGGATGCCGCGACGCTGGGAAAGTCGCCGTGAAACGGCTCGCCTTCATGGCGCTTGCCCCCTTCTGTGTCCTGCTTCTGCAGGGATGCGCAGGCTGGCAGTCGGCGCTGGACCCGAAAGGCCCCGCGGCCGGCGAGTTGGCCTGGCTGATCTGGTTCTTCACCGCGCTTTGCGCGGTTGTGTGGGTGCTGGTGATGATCGCGCTCGCAGCACCGCTGGTCATGCGATCGCGTCCCGGCGATGAGCCGCTCTTACTCGACGAGGGGGCCGAACGCCGCAAGATGCGCGTGGTTGTCACCGCTGTTGGGCTGACCGCCATAATCCTGATCGGACTTACGCTGCTGAGCTTTTTCGCCAACAGGACGCTTGCCGCCATTGGCCCGGACGCCGCGCTGACAATCAGGGTAACCGGGCATCAGTGGTGGTGGGAGGTGCGTTACGAGAATGCTACGCCGAGCCGCATCCTGACGACGGCGAATGAGGTCCACATCCCCGCCGGCGAGCCGGTGAGGCTTCTTTTGACCTCGACGGATGTGATCCATTCGTTCTGGATTCCAAGCTTGGCCGGTAAGCTCGACCTTATACCGGGTCACATGAACGTGCTGGACATCAAGGCGGACAAGCCGGGCGTCTACCGTGGTCAATGCGCTGAATTCTGCGGCGCGCAGCATGCCAATATGGGCACCTTCATCATTGCTGAGCCGCGTCCGAAATTCGATGCCTGGCTGAACGACCAGTTGCAGCCGGCCGGCGCGCCGGCGAGTGGCGAGGCCAAGGCCGGCGCGGACCTGTTCCTCAAGCGCCCCTGCGTAATGTGCCATAGGATCGGGGGGACGCCGGCCGGCGGAACGGTGGCTCCCGATCTCACCCACATAGCAAGCCGGAAAACATTGGCGGCCGGAACGCTGACGATGAGCCGCGGCAATCTCGCCGCCTGGATAGCCGACCCGCAAGGCATCAAGCCGGGTTCCCACATGCCAGTGGCAGATCTCAATGGCGACGAGCTCAACGCAATTGTGGCTTATCTCGAGGGACTGAAATGAGCAGCGCCGATATCACAGGCGACCGCCACATCCCGGAACTGGATACCGCCTCCAAGGGCGACCTCGCTCCCGAACGCGACGGACCCCGGGATACGGGAATGGATGATGCCAGTCTGCATCGCTGGCTCGAACGCACTTGGCGGACGCCGTCCGGTATCTTTGGAGCGCTGTCTAGCGTCGATCACAAGGTGATCGCACGACGCTATTTGATCACCGCATTTGTTTTCCTGTGTCTTGGCGGCCTCAACGCTGTGGCCATGCGTATCCAGCTCTCGGGACCGCAACGCGGCCTGATCGGGCCGGACCTCTACAACCAGCTGTTCACGATGCACGGCGTTACGATGATGTTTCTGTTCGCCGTGCCTATCGTGCAGGCGACTGGCATTTATCTGGTACCGCTGATGGTCGGCACCCGCAACATCGCGTTTCCGCGCCTGAATGCGTTCAGCTACTGGATCTACGTCTCGGGCGGCGCTTTTGCCTGGGTGTCCTTCGCCCTCAACATGGCTCCTGATGTCGGTTGGTTCGCTTACGTGCCGCTGTCCGGCCCCGAATTCGCACCGGGCAAGCGCGCCGACGTCTGGGCGCAGATGATCACGTATACGGAAGTGTCTTCATTGGCCGTGGCGGTGGCGACCATCGTCACCGTGTTCAAGCAGCGAGCCCCCGGCATGTCGCTGGACAAGATCCCGCTCTATGTCTGGGCGATGCTGGTCACTTCCTTCGTCGTCGTTTTCGCGATGCCGGCGGTGATGATCACCTCGACCTTCCTGATCCTGGACCGGCTAGTCGGCACACATATCTTCAACCCGGCTGAGGGTGGGGATGCTCTGCTGTTCCAACATCTCTTCTGGTTCTTCGGCCATCCGGAAGTCTACATCATCTTCCTGCCGGCGACGGGCATGGTCTCTTCGATCATCCCGGCTTTCGCCAGGCGACCGACATTCGGCCATCTCGGGCTTGTCCTGTCACTCTTCGCTGTCGGCCTCCTGTCGTTCGGGCTCTGGGTCCATCACATGTTCGCCACCGGATTGCCGAAGCTCGGCGCAAGCTTCTTCACCGCGTCCAGCATGATGATCGCCATTCCGAACGGCGTGCAGATCTTCTGCTGGCTGGCAACATTATGGGATGGCAGACCGGTAATCCGGACCCCGTTGCTGTTTGTCTTCGGCTTCTTCTTCATCTTCGTCATCGGCGGGCTGACCGGCGTCATGCTAGCCTCTGTGCCATTGGATCTTCAGGTGCACGACACCTATTTCGTCGTCGCGCATTTCCATTACGTGCTGATCGGCGGCTCGGTGTTCCCGCTGCTTGGCGCTGCTTATTTCTGGTTCCCGAAGATCAGCGGCCGCATGATGAGCGAACGCCTTGGGCGTTGGCATTTCTGGCTGGCCTTCATCGGGTTTAATGCGACCTTTTTCCCGATGCATCTCGTCGGTCTATGGGGCATGCCACGACGGGTCTACACCTATCCGGCCGAGCTTGGCTGGGGCAACATCAACCTTTTCATCTCGGCCGGGGCGCTGCTCTTCTTCCTGAGCTTTGTGCTGTTCACCTTCAACCTTGTGCATGGCGCGTTGAAAGGCACCTCGGCCGGCAACAATCCGTGGGACGCAGGAACCTTGGAGTGGGCAACATCCTCGCCGCCGCCGAGCTATAATTTCGCACGCATTCCCATCGTCACCCATATCGAGCCGCTCTGGGCCGAGCGCGAGACGCTCCCTGTAGCGACCGGGCTCCGCGTCGATGCGCGCGAGCTCCTCATCTCCACCGTGGCGGAAGCTCATCCCGACATTCGTGAGAAATCGGCCACACCGTCGATCTGGCCTCTTTTCGCGGCGCTCGCCGTCGGTGGTACGTTTCTCTATTCGATTTTCACGCCTTGGGCCATCGTCTGGGGCGCCGCGCCGATCGCCATCACTTTGATCGGTTGGTTCTGGCCGAAGGGCGATCCGGAGGACCAGGAATGAAGCATCGAGTTGCCGCCGATCTTTCAGGACTGCCGACCTTCGGGCATGGTCCGCACAGCCCCACCTGGTGGGGCACGCTGGGCTTTATGGCGCTCGAAGGCACCGGTTTCGCGCTGGCGGCGGGCGCATATCTCTACCTTGCGCTGTCATGGCCAGCATGGCCGCTCAGCGCACCGCAGCCGAACCATTGGCCCGGAACGATCGTCACGATTTTGTTTGTCGTCAGCCTTGTGCCCAACCACATCCTGCACCGCTATGCCAAGCAATGCTCCATTGTTCCGGTGCGGATAGGCCTGGTGGTCATGTCGCTGCTCGGCATCGCTCCGCTCGTCGTGCGCTGGTTCGAATTCCCCGCCCTCAACATCTATTGGGACACCAACGCCTATGGATCGATGCTCTGGGTGCTGCTTGGCCTGCACACCACGCACCTCATAACCGATGTCGGCGACACCATCGTGCTGATGGTGCTGATGTTCACGCGCCACGGCTATAGCGGCCGGCGCTTCGGCGATGTCGGCGACAATGTCTTCTACTGGGATTTCGTGGTCCTGACCTGGATCCCGATCTATGTGCTCATCTATTGGGCGCCGAGGCTAGGCTGACATGCGAGCGTTGCGGTTTGGAACGTCTTGGGGTGGTCTTCTGTCAGGTCCGCTGGCCTGGGCGGTCTCGACACAGCTGAATTATGCGCTGGTGCCTTGGCAATGCAATCGCCAGGTGCCGGTCGTGCTTCCCGTGGCGCTGCTGCTCGTCTTATTGTCGCTGCTCGGTGGGGCGCTGTCGTGGCGGGCGAAGCGGCGAGGCGGTGCCGCATTCAAGCCGGAGCGTACGCGCGGCACAGAGCGCTTCGTCGCCAACCTCGGAATGTTGTCGGCGTTGCTGTTTGCGCTTGTGATCCTCATGCAAGGCAGCGCGGCGCTGATCCTGGATGAGTGCCTGCGATGAACCTGGACGCGCTGTTCTCTACTTCCATCTGCTACGGCGCCGGCGCACCCGAGGCCGGGTGGACGCTCGCGCTGCCCATTACGCTGCCGCTTGCCGTCCTCGGACTCGCCTATGTCGTGGGCGCGAGCCGGCTTTGGCGGCGCAGCGGCCGCGGCAGGACTTTGCGGCTGCGCCAGGCTCTGCTGTTCACGGCCGGATGGGGCGTGTTGACAGCCGCATTGGTCAGCCCGATTCATGCGCTCGGCGAGCAGGTATTTGCGGCGCATATGATCGAGCATGAACTTCTGATGGCCGTGGCGGCGCCGCTGTTGGTCTCTGCCTGCCCGGCTGCTGCCTTGATGTGGGGCCTACCCACCCGATTCCGGCGCATTCTGGGAATTGCCGGGCACGCCAATTGGCTGAAGGCGGTCTGGGCTTTCGCAACGCGGCCGATCATGGCGACCATTATCCACGGCATAGCCATATGGATCTGGCACATTCCGGTGTTATTCGAAGCCGCGCTCGAACGCGGCGTGCTGCACTATGCACAGCACGCGAGCTTCTTCGGAACAGGGCTGCTGTTCTGGTGGGT
Organism: Mesorhizobium sp. M0011; assembly: GCF_040324155.1. Lineage (NCBI taxonomy): Bacteria > Pseudomonadati > Pseudomonadota > Alphaproteobacteria > Hyphomicrobiales > Phyllobacteriaceae > Mesorhizobium > Mesorhizobium sp. M0011. The sequence goes on from NZ_JAMYVQ010000005.1 coordinate 161,126, forward strand.
GCTCTTGCCGCGTCCCGGCCGCCAGCATGCCTATGGGAGCGCAGTGATGCACCTCTTCATCACCTCGCTGCATACCGGCCTGCTCGGCGTTCTCCTGTTGCTCTCGCCACGGCTCTGGTACCCGGAGAACGCCGAGGGAGCGGCACTGTGGAATTTGAGTCCCCTGGAAGACCAGCAGCTTGCCGGGCTGGTCATGTGGGTTCCAGCTGGACTGATCTATGGCGGCGTAGCGCTGCTGCTGGCCGCGCTGTGGATCAAGGCGAGCGGAAGCAGGGAGGCGGCGCATGCGTACGAGCTTGTCTAAACTGCTTGCCGCCGTCAGCGCCGCGCTGGTGCTGCTCGTCGCGGCCGTGGCCGGAATGACCTGGTGGTCCGATCGGGCCGCACGCGTCCGCCACGAGGCGGAGGCGGCCACGGGCGGTGACACTGCGAGGGCCTTGCCGATCATGACGGCGAACGGCTGTTCCGGCTGCCATACGATTGCGGGCGTGCCGGGCGCGCAAGGGCAGGTCGGCCCTCGCCTGGATGCCAGTCTTGCTGACCGTGTTTTTATCGGCGGCGGGCTAGCCAACAATCCAGAGAACCTGATCCGCTGGATACGATCGGCAAGGGAAGTCAATCCGCACACGGCCATGCCATCGACACGGATTACGGAGCAGCAGGCGCGCGATATCGCGGCCTACCTCTACGCTCTGAAATGACTCGAGCGGTTCACCGTTCGACGGACAACGCCGACCCCTTTCTGGAAGAGACCGACTATCGTTGATCTATGGATTACCAAGCTAGGTTTGGCGCTGAGACGGATCGGAAATCTGTTCCCGCACGGCACGCTCGGTCTTGTCTGCTGTGGACTTCACAATCTCGCCGAGCTGATCGGCCATCGTGCCTGCTTCCATATGTTGCCGGCCAGCTTCCTGCTTAATGGTCTCATAGGCGTCAGCGGCGACCTGCTTGGCCTCATCGAGACCCCTGTCGAGCATGGTTTCGGCGGTGTCGCGAAGCTTGTCCCCATAGGCGCCTAGTTGCTCATCCTCCGTTGCCGTATGGGGCAGCATTGCACCTATAGCGGCACCGATGGCGAGACCGACGGCCGCTACGGCCAAGGGTTGGTCCTCCAACAGATATTGGGCGGAGCGGCTGGCTTTCGCCATGTCACCAGTCGTCGAGCTTGCATTGGCAGCGCTTCCCGTCAGACCCGCCGCAGCGGCTCTTGCGGTGCTCGATATGGTATCGCCGACGCTGGTAGCGCTCGATGAGAGCGATTCCGCGGCATCGGAGAGCGTGCCGCTGAAGCCGCCGCGCTCACCTTCATCATGTCGTGCCGGCGCTGAAGGCAATGGGTAACCAGCGGGACCGTGGGCCGTGTTTGATGTGCCGCTGCCGAACATCAGCCAAGCCAGACCCGCGCCCACCATGGTGACCGGCAAAGGATTGTCTCGGACCTGCGTTCTGAGATTGCTGAGCATGGCCGAGCTCTCCCCTCCCGAGAACAGCCCGGTGAACTCATCCAGCAATTGTCCCGGCGTCATCTTGCCTCGAATGGATTCGGCGGTCTCCATCACCCGGGCGCGAGCCGCCTCGGCCTCGCGTTCAAGTTCGGCTGCGGATTTCTCTTTCATCTCACCTGTTCCTTGATCACGCTCGCGTCGCGCTTGAGCTGTTCCTGGGTCCGGTCGGGGGTAAGTTCCGAAGGCGCCATGCTGGCCATCCCGGTCCGCAGCAGGATGACGCCGAGGACCGCCACGACCACACCGACCAGCAGAGAAGACCACCCCGCGCCAAGCCCTGCCCGCGTCAGTGCGATAACGAGTGCCTGCAGCAACACCAATAGCGCGGCGAGAAGGCAAATCGCGCCGCCCAGCACTTCCGCGGCACCTGCTCCGGCTTTGGTAAGCTTTTCAGAGAGCTCGGCCCGAAACAGCCTCGCCTCGGTCTGCACCAGAGTGGTGACATTGTGGGCCAAGTCGGTGATCAGTCCGGCAAGGCTGGGATTGTTCTGGGTGTTCATCTCTCCTGCTCCGCCTTCTGCATAGTCCCGTCATCGCCGACGAGGCCAAAATCCTGCGAATGATCAGCGGACCAACCCTGTGGCTGATCGGTGTGTGATTTGAGGTCTCCCAGAGCAGCCTGAGATTCCGGCCTTGCCGGCGGAGAAGCCTTGATGAACCGCCCGAGCGCCAAACCGGCCAACACGGATCCCGCAAGCAGGACACCGGGATTTTGCCGGCCAAAGGACTGCACCTCCTCAAGGACCTGGCCGAACGGTTTCTGTTTCAAGGACGATGAAAGCCGCTCAAGCCCACCGGCAGCATCCAAAGCGAACTTCGATGCGTTCCTTTCATCGTTGTTGGCCAGGTGATCGCTGGCCGCGCGCAGTGCACCGCCCAACGCCGCCATGCTCGATCCGATGTCGCGTTGCGCCTCCTCCGCCTTGTCGGCGATGACCTCGCTGGCTTCAGATGCATAGTCGCCAGCCTTGCGGGTCACCGTATCACGCGCGTCGTGAAGCAACTCGCTGGCACGTTCCTCTTCCTGGCGAAGCCTGTCGGAAACTTCGCTTTTCGTCTTGTCGAAATCGGTGGGCTGTCCGCCCTGATCGTTCTCATGCTGCATGGGCCACCTAGTGAAAACCGAAGAAGGAGAGGACCGCGAGCACGACAACGATAAGGCCGATAAGATAGATGACACTGTTCATGTGCACGTCCTCCGTGGCTGCCCAACTTCGAGGAACCTGCGATGTTCCCTTAGGTGAAAGCATTTGTGATCAGGCTGAAACGGAGAGCTCGTCAGGCACGCAACAGTCGCCAATGAGTTGCGCTGTCCCTCGAACGGAGCGCTCGGTACGACCGGGTGCGCGGGAGCCGCAAGCAGGAGACAGCCGAGTGCCGGCTGCCTCCGGTTTGCTATCTCTGCTTATTCGGCGGCCCGCCTGTCGATCATCTGCTCGCTCTGGGCGCCGGAACTTGGCCGTGGCGGCGAAAGCATGGGCTCCTCGCCCATTGGTGCACCGGCGACCAGGGAGAACTCTCCCTTGCCGTCCATCGAGGGTCCATCGCTCCAACGTCCCCGCGCTGGTTCGACACCTTCGACGAAGCAATTGATGAAGGCATAGGATACGTCCTGATGCTCCTTCTCCTGCGGGAAGGAGTTGGGGACCGGCAGAGACGCGTTCAGTCCGCCCATGTCTTCGATGGCCGCGAGCCACTGCTGTTGGTGCATGGTGTCGCGCGCAATAAGGAAGGACAGCATGTCCTTCATGCCGGGATCGTTGGTCATGTTGTACAGGCGGGTAGCCAGTACGCGGCCGCTTCCTTCCGCGGTGACGTTTGCGACCATATCCGCGGCAAGATTGCCGCTGGCATAGACATGCGAAGCATTGAAGGGAACGCCGTTGGCGTTTTCAGGCAGTGCGGCCAGGCCGGTCGACAAGATATGGCGGAAGTTCATCCCGTTGAGGACCGAGCCGCCGACCGTGTCCGACGAGATGTCCTCCTGCAGCGAAAGTGGTGCACCCTCTAGATTGAGGGCGACCGCAGTCGCCAGCATTTCGATATGGCCGAGTTCCTCGGTCGCCGTGTTTAACAACAGGTCGCGGTATTTGGCCGGTCCGCGGCATCCCCATGCCTGGAAGAAATACTGCAAGGCGACGCGGATCTCGCCTTCTACTCCACCTATGGCCTGCTGCAACGCGCGGGCAAAGACTGGATTCGGCGTTTCCACACGAACCGGGTACTGCAATTTCTTGTCGGTGTAATACATGGCTGACTCCTGGTTTGAAGTCAGCCGAACCTCAGCTCGGACGCATTGTTCCGTAGGAGAAACGTTTAATTCCGGCAGGCTTCCCGACGGAACGTCTCGAGCTACGGAAGCTCATTGCGCAATGCGAGCCGTCCAGTCGGTCTACGCCGTGGGTGCCCATTGGCACCGGGGATCATGCGACCTTGGAAAACAGGGCGACGTCGCATCTGGCCAGGCCGTAGCGCCACCGATGATCGGTCGTGGCGACCCGGCTTTGGTAAAACAACGATAGTTGGCTGCCTTCGATCATCACCGTCGAGTGGCCGTTCTCTCCCGGCTGGCCTGGCTCCAGCACCGGGCCGATCGATACGTAAGGTCCAGCAACGTCATCAGCGATAGCGAAGAACACGCGTTGCCGGTTCCCCCGAAGTCCATTCGGCAGAAAACAAGTGGCATTGAGAAGCACCCGACCGTCCGGCAACTCGACCAGCTGTGCGCCTTCTATGCCCCATTCATAGTCGGGATCCTCTCTCGTATTATGGTGAGGGACATCATTATGGTCGAGGATCTTGCCGATCCGCTTCCAGGGACCGAACCACGAGTCGGATTGGCTCCGTGCGAGGTAGATGTCGGGTTGCGGCACCCTGGTGAATTTTGGCATCGCGGAATAGACGAGGTAGCGCTTGCCGCCAATAACTGCGGGATGCGGATCGTAAATGCCGTCCTCCTCGGTGTCCGGGATGGCAAGGATCGCCGGGCTGAGAACCACCCACTGGAATCCGTCATTGGAAACCGCGTGCTCGCACCGGCCGCCAGACTTCATGAACTCGGTCTGGATGAACATATGAAAGACGCCGCTTTCGTGGATGACGCCGGGAGCCGCAACACCACTCCCGTTGATAGGAAGTTCGATCGGCGGATGCTCGGTCCACGGTCCATAGAGATCGGGCGCCGTGGCATGAAGGATCCTCCACGTCTCGGTGGTCACCGTGCCACTTGAGCCGAAGACGTGCCACAGACTGCCATCGAAGACAGGGCACGGGTCTTTGAGATCATCGACGCTTTGCGGATGAAACAGCGGAAAAACATTGGTCGCAAAGTCGATCTTCATATCAGCCCCGGAATCTTGCCCTGCCAAAACCGAATCGCCAGTCGTGCAGGCGAATCAACGTGATGTTCTGCACATTTTATAGCCGACAAGTTCAACGCAAATACGGCAATGCCGTTCTCCACCAGCATTCCCCAGTCGCCCCGCGCCTCAAAGCCCGCCGACACACGATAGCCGTTCTCGACTCAGCGAGCGGATCTCGTTTTCGTCTATCGAGCGGCGACTGAAGGCGCTCCATTTCACCTTGGAACAACTCACCTCGTTGAAAGTTAGGAGACGGGAACGAAGTTTAGTTCTCTCCCGTCCGCGACTAACAAATGTTAGTCGGAACATAAACGACAGAATAAAGGAAGGAAATCTTCAATGGAAGCAGCCTTGGGTGGGGCAGTCGCCAGTAACCGCGCTGGCAGGGAAAATCTACTGGTTTGCTTCTCCCATTTGCGGTGGAATTTCGTTCATCAACGCCCGCAACATATCCTCAGTCTCGCCTCCATGCAGCAGAGAGTGGTCTACTTCGAAGAGCCTGTTTTCGAAGACCTGCCACAGCCGCTGATGCGGACGAGCGAGGCAGCGCCAAGCATTCTAATTGTGACGCCAGTGCTTCCGCTCGGCATGTCGGCCGCGAAAGCAGATGCCGTCCAGCGGAGATTTGTCCAGCAGATCATAGCTTCAATGCCGCACAGCCGGTTGATCGCTTGGTACTACACGCCGATGGCTCTGCGCTTCACCGAGCACCTCGACCCAGACATATGCATCTATGACTGCATGGACGAACTCTCCGCATTCAAGAATGCGCCGCCCGAGCTGGGGCAGATGGAAAAGGCCCTGCTGCGCCGCGCCGATCTCGTTTTCACCGGAGGCCTAAGCCTGTTCGAGACCAAGCGTCACCTGCATCACGCGATCTTCCCTTTTCCTAGCAGCATCGATGTGAAGCACTTTCACACTGCGAGACGCCCAGGAAAGGAGCCAACCGACCAGGCCGGCATTCCTCATCCGAGGGTCGGATATTTCGGAGTTATCGACGAGCGGCTGGACGTCGAGCTCGTAGCGCAGGCGGCGGAGACTATGTCGGACGTGCATTTCGTGATGCTTGGCCCGGTCGTCAAGATCGACCCCGCAACCCTGCCCAGAGCCGAAAACCTGCATTGGTTGGGCGCGAAGGCCTACTGCGACCTGCCCCACTATATGCGCCATTGGGATGCCGGTTGGATGCCGTTTGCACTCAACGAAGCGACCCGCTTCATCAGTCCGACCAAGACGCCAGAGTTCCTAGCGGCCGGTCTCCCGGTGATCTCGACGGCAATCGTTGACGTTGTGCGCAGCTACGGCGCTGCTGGACTGGTGGAAATCGCCGACAGTGACGATCTGGAAATCAAGCTGCGCTCCATTCTATTGCGACCTCGTGAGACGTTCCTGCCGCAAGTCGACGCCTATCTTGCGGACATGTCTTGGCAAAAGACATGGAGTGGCATGACCGCTCACATCGAGCGTGCCTATCGAGGTAAGAAGGTCATCCCTCTCCGCAGGAGTGCATAGCCATGTTCGATTGGCTGATCGTCGGCGCGGGATTTGCCGGCAGCGTGCTTGCTGAAAGGATAGCCTCCCAGCGCCACGAAAGTGTTCTCCTGGTCGACCGCCGCAGCCATGTCGGCGGCAACGCCTATGATTGCTATAATGAAGCCGGCATCCTCATCCATCGTTATGGGCCACATATTTTTCACACCAACAGCCAGTCGATCGTGGACTACCTCTCGCAGTTCACGGAATGGCGCACATACGAGCATAGGGTGCTGGCGGCCGTGGATGAGAAACTGCTTCCCATCCCGATCAATCTCGACACGGTAAATCGCCTTTACGGCCTCGACCTGAATTCCACACAGTTGGAGGAGTTCTTCGCGTCGCGGCGCGAAACCGTAGAGGACGTACGAACGGCCGAGGACGTCGTCGTCAGCACGGTGGGACGCGAACTCTATGAGAAATTCTTCCGTGGCTACACCAGGAAGCAATGGGGCGTCGATCCTAGCCAACTGAGCAAATCAGTGACGGCACGAGTGCCGACCAGAACCAACCGCGATGACCGCTATTTTAGCGACAGCTTCCAGAAGATGCCGGCCGGCGGGTACACGAGAATGTTCGAACGCATGCTCGACCATCCGAACATCAAGGTCATGTTGCAGACCGACTTCCGCGAAATTCGTGACGAGATACCATTCAACCACCTGATCTATACCGGCCCGATCGACGAATACTTCGGCTGGCAGCTCGGGCGTCTTCCTTATCGCTCGCTCCGTTTCGAGCACGTCACTCTCGACCAAGAGCAGTTTCAGCCGGTTGCCGTCGTCAACTACCCCCAGACGGAAAATTACACCCGCATCACCGAGTACAAACATCTGACCGGCCAGCAGAACGCGCGGACCAGCCTGACCTACGAATATCCCACCGATATCGGGGACCCGTACTATCCGGTGCCGCGGGCCGAAAACGAAGAGCTCTACAAGCGTTACGAAGCGCTCGGCGCAACCTGTCCCGACGTGTGGTTTGTCGGCCGCCTGGCAACCTACCGCTACTACAACATGGATCAGGTGGTCGGGCAGGCCCTGGCAACCTTCGCCCGCATCCAAAAGAGCGTCCCGGAATGGGCGAGCGCGGGGAAGGCGTCGTTGGCCGAAGGGGCGCTGTAGCTCCCACCTAGACGTACTTGGGAGCATCGGACGTGGCAAAGCGGCGTCAACAGGCGCTCGCAACAGTCCTCGTGCCGCTCATGTATCTAACGCGTCGGGTTCGCCGCGAACAAAGTTTGCTGGCGGGCCAATTCATCCGCGATGGGCGTGCGGACGTGTCGGCTGCCGTCCGCCTGGATGACCGAAAACAATCCCACTTCCGCATGCCGCGAATTGTCCCAGCCCGGATAGGCGGTTATCGGGTATAGGCAAATACCTTCGATTGGCGCTTCGAGACCGATTGCGGCACGCACCTCGTCGCAGACATAATGGAGCCAAGCCGCCCCGCCCGATCCTTCGGAGCCGGTCTCGGCGATGAACATCGGCTTGCCGTATCGATGCGCGACCTCAATCAGCATCTCCGAAAGGGCACGGTACTCGTGATGCCCCATCGGAATCGTCGGCCCGTTTAGGTACCACTGATTGTGTGGGTAGAAATTCAGGCCAACGACATCGACAACATCTTCGCTGCCCCCCAACTCAGGTTCTGCCCGGCCCAGCAGCATGTCGTAAGCTTCGAACTGTCCGAGATGGGCATTTTCGGCCCGGCGCCGTTCGGTCCGCGTTCGGTCGCGAGGAGCAATGTGGATAAGCGGCTCGGCCCAGACAAATCTGCAAGCGGGATCGACCTCCCGCATCGCGCGAACGCCAGCTATTGCAGCTTTCACGAGGTGCCGCTTGAACCATCCCCGCTTCTTCGGACCGACGCGCGGGAAATACCCGACCTCAACAGCCCAGGCGAAAAACGAAATTTCGTTGATTGGGCACAACAGAGGTGCTGTACCGGCGATTGAACGATGAACCCTCACAGCTTCCGCGGCGAACGAGGCATAGGCATCGATGAAATGCATCGACCCCTGATCAACGTGGTCTGGAGATCCGTAGTGGAAAATGTCCCAGATGACCTGGACACCTGCCGATTGCGCTGCTTCGACCATCGGCGTCCAGCTTGACCAGTCATAGGTCCCAGGAGCGGTTTCGATGAGGTGCCAGCGCAAACCGTCGCGGATGGTACGAAGACCGAGTTCGGCGCAACCGCGGTAGTCGCCCAGGGCATGCAAATAATGCGACGTCGCGCGGATAAGATCGAGGCGAACGCCGTCCTTGCGCCGGTGCGACGAGCACTCAAAGCCAGCCATGAAAAAACTGGCGAACGCCGACGTGCCCGCAATCGAAGTCAAGCCATCGCTATCGCTTTGTGCTGCTTCGCTCATGCGGCAACCCCTTCTCATTTGCCATGCTGCACCATCGTCCAGTGTATTACTCAGGGCCAAACCCGGATGGTCGAGCCTTTGTTCCCCGATCGAGCCCACCGAGCCGGTGGAGCAGACAGGAGCCAGGGAACAAGGTGCGCCGAGGCAAGTTCGGGACCGAGCCGTCATCGATTGTCCAGCGGTTACAACGGAGGCAGGGAACAGCATGACCGTTCAGATTCGACTTTCCGACATCGACCATGCCAGGCGCGAGGATCGTGGCGACGGCGTCTGGAGCATCGCGCCGGATTTGGCCTATTTGCGGCTGACAATCGTGAATGTCGTGTTCTTCGGCGCTCCCGGCAGCGGAGATCGAAACTGGGTCCTGATCGATACGGGTTTGCCGACGTCGCGAAGCAGCATCCTGGCGGTCGCTGAAAAGCGCTTTGGAGCCGGCGCGCGGCCCGCCGCGATCATCTTGACCCATGGCCATTTCGACCATGTGGGAGCGGTTGTGGATCTGGCCGGCACATGGGATGCGCCCGTTTTCGCGCACCCGCTCGAGCGTCCCTATTTGGACGGAACCGGGTCCTATCCACCGCCTGATCCTTGGGTGGGGGGCGGCCTGATAGCGCTGCTTTCGCCACTCTTTCCTCGTGGCCCAATCGATCTCGGAGATCGCCTGCAACTCTTGCCGGCCGACGGATCGGTCCCCGGCATGCCCGGATGGCGCTGGCTGCACACGCCCGGGCATGCGCCGGGGCATGTCTCTCTCTGGCGCGAAGAAGACCGCTCGCTGATCGCTGGGGACGCCTTCATCACCACGGGTCAGGAGTCGGTCTATGAAGTCGCCGTTCAGGACTTGGAGATGCATGGTCCACCGCGCTACTTCACACCGGATTGGGATGCGGCGGAAAAATCCGTGAAACAACTGGCTGCGCTGAAGCCGCAGATGGTGATCAGCGGACACGGAGCGCCAGCTGCGGGAGTTGGCATGCGCCAAGCCCTCGACAGACTGGCTGAGCGGTTCACGGCATTCGCCGTGCCGCCGCGGATGAAGTTCGTGCGTGAGCCAGCCACTGTTTCAAATAGCGGAGCTTAGCGGAGCGCCAGGAGCTGTATTGCCGCTCCAAGGTGCTTGCAGATTGTCTCGGCGGAACAACCTCGTAGCGCCAGTTGGGGCATATGTTCCGTTGCGGACGTCAAAGCCTTGCCGAATTGGCGCCAATGGTTATCTCAGCGACAATTTCGAACACAGCCCATGTCATAGGTTAATGCGTGGCTCCGCAGGCTCCCCTATGGGCGGCATAACTGCGGGTTCGATTGTGCGGCGGTCCAATCACCCGCCGAACCGGGCCCGTTCTCCGCCGCCGCTCTGTAATGTCACGGAACTTTCAGCGCGATTGCAAGTTCGATAAATAACATAAGCTAGGTAGCCAATTTGTCTCCCACCTCATCCTCGGATGTACTTATCCGCAAACTCCTGAGCAACTCGGATGTTCGACAGACCGACATCGACGTTTTGAAGAGCATCCCGATCCAGGAGAAGGATTTTTTGCCCAACTACGACCTGGTGCGTGAGGGGGACCGTCCTGTCAGTTCGTTTGTCGTTTTGGATGGCCTGCTCGGTTCCACCAAACTTACCGGCGACGGCAAACGGCAGATTACATCCTTCTTTGTGGCTGGGGATATTCCGGATCTGCACGGACTGCATCTGTCGGTCATGGATTGCAATTTTACGACCCTCACAGCAGCTAGACTGGGCTTCATACGACATGACGCTCTTCGCGCCGTTTGCGAACAGCATCCTCGAATCGCGACGGCTTTTTGGCGGTCGACCCTGATCGATGCAGCTATTTACAGGGAATGGGTCACTAATGTGGGAAGACGCGAGGCATACACGCGCATGGCTCACATATTGTGCGAATTGATTTTTCGCTTGCGCTCGGTTGGACGCATCCAGGATCACGTCGCGGATCTTCCCATTACCCAGGCAGCCCTTGGCGATGCATTGGGCTTGTCCACAGTCCACGTCAACCGAATGCTTCAGGAACTTCGACGTAGAGGCCTCATCGCCACCACAGGATCAAGAGTGCATGTTCTGGATTGGCTTGGCCTCACTCATGCAGGTGATTTCGACACGACCTACCTGCACCAAAGAAACCCTGCAGTTTAGTGGTGACGGATGCTCTCGCATGGCACGATTTTTCTTTGATAGTGGCGATCACGATCTGGTCTTCGAGGACCAAATCGGCATCGAATGTGCCGGTTTGGAGGAGGTGCGCCGCGTGGGCTTCGAGGGCCTTATCGACCTTACGAGAGATGCACTCACTGAGGTGGACGGGCAGCAAGTGTTTGTTGAAGTGCGGAACGAAAACGGCGACAGGATTCTGAGGCTGAGCATCTCGCTTCAGATCAAGTTGATGAGGTGACGTGCGCACCGGACTTGCTGCGTCGAAAAGCTGCCGAGCGCCGGCACACGCCGCGTGGTCGGACAGTCGGACGAAGATGCCGCCGCGATTTGGGACCGACGACAAGTCGGGGCGGGCCCACATGGAAGAAATCGGCAAGGCACAGCCAGAAGGGCATAGCCCGTCCCATACGGCCCAACCGGTGTCGCGTATTTTTTGTATAAAGTTCTGGAACGCGCACTCTCGGCGCTCGTTCATGTTGTCTCAGCAGTGGGTGTCGAAGTGCAACGAAAAGCGAACGAAGCAAGCCGGGTAGCGAAAGGCCAGGAACTTGAGGTCGAACATCTGGTCGAGCTCACGGACATTGATCCCAAGCAGGCCCGAACGCTGCTTCGCAAGCACGGCGCCGATTGGCCGAAGCTCAAAGATGAGGCGGAAGCTCTGAAGAAGGAAGACTAATCGTCACCTTCCCAGCGGTTGGCGAGAAAGCTGTTCTAGCTCATCCTCATCCGTGATCCCCGCTTGGTAGTAGGCCAGAATACGTGATGCGCGGCGTTCCCTCTCGGTTGCGGTTTCGTTTTTGATTTTGCTGCGTGCGAAGACGCGACTGAGTAGGGCAACTTCTGATGGCGTGAAGGCGTCTCTATGCATCGCATCTCAACTCCGCGCGCCGCCCGTCTCGAGAGGGGCCGAGGCGGGCTGAAGCTATGGTTGCAACCTCTGATGCCGGCCAGCAAGAATCGCAGAACAGGTCGTCCGGCGCGCGCTAACGCTGGACGAGAAAGAATGTTCCACGTGTTTTCTTAGATGGAAAGCCCGCCCCGGACAAAGCCGAGACGGGCCGAAGCTGCTTCGGCAGCCTCAAGGCCCAGACACTGAGGGAGGATTGTAGGCCTGCAGCCAAAACCTCGTGCCGCAGTGAATGTTCCGCGGCTGTAACTGTTGGCGGGATCATCTGCTGCGATTGCAGGGCGCGGCAACTTCTTGTCGGCCGGGCTCGAGACGTTTCGACGCGCCGTCAAGCGGCCGACATCCCGATCAGCCGCGTGGTCTCATGTTCATTGAGAAGGCTGATCTGCAAATCCAGTCCGCTCGGCGCTCTCCAGCTCTCTATGGGCATGCGACGCGGCAATGGCAGCCTGTCCAAAAGCGACGGCTATCTGGTTCAACGCTTTGACAACGTCACCGATGGCGTACATGCCGTGGATGGAACTCTGCTGATGCTCGTCGACTGTGACATAGCCGTCTTTACAACATCTTGCGCCAACGGCCTCGGCGAGTTGAGAACGAACCTTGCATCCCAGTGCCAGATAAATGGCATCGAAGCGGTATGACGTCCCATCTTTCAAAATCGCCTCGCAGCCGTCTGCTGCCGGACAGAGCGTGTCGAGAGCGTCACCGACGACTATGCCTCTGGCGCTCGCCGCACGACGAGTGCTGATCGAAAAGTCGGATGCGTCGCTCCCAAGCATCGTTATGAGCGGTGTAAACCGACTGAGAAAAATGGCCTCTTTCAAGGCTCTCACGTCGTGCCCGACGACCGCAATCTTCTGGTCGATCGCCTCATACCCATCGCATACCGGGCAGAGTCGAATGACACCTGCGGCAATTGCCTCGCGTAGACGCGGAATGACGGGTGTCGTGTCGGTGATCCCTGTCGCCAAAAACACCTTGCGTGTCCGGATTGCGCCAATCGAGGTCTCAGTGACGAACCCCCGATAGGCAGGGGCGAGGGAATAGACCTGCCCTCCAACCAGAGTGGCTCCATACAAGGTGGCGTGACGTCGAAGGCGATCCAGAATATCGGCTCCACTTATCCCTTCGGGAAAGCCAGGACAGTTATGGCTCGTTGGGATCAAGGCGGCGCGAGGATCGCCGGCATCGATCACCAGCACGCGATGGCGAAAACGGGCCAGATATTGAGCGGCGGTGAGTCCTGCCGGCCCGCCTCCGACGATCAGGACATCTTCGGTCTCGGCGGCCGGTCGACTGACGTGGCTATCGTGCATGGTTCGGCGCATCACCGGCGAACGATTTGGTTCGTACGATGTTCCAAGGGCGGTGTTCGGGACATCCGGCTCGATGGCGACAGCGTAGAGACACCAGGCTTCAACCCGACCGCAAGACGCCAGGCTCCTCTGTTTCCTTGAACTCTTCCGTATCCTTGGGCGCAGCGACCAGATCCTGGAATCCGACAGTGGCGACGAGATAGCCTGCCTCATCGTAAACCTTCGTCACCCAACTGGTCGGGTCCAAGCCGTCGACAATTCCGTCGAGCATGGCCTCTTTGGCAGCGCGCTTCGCCTCCCTGACAGCCTCATCTCGATCAGCCATATCGGCGAAGATTGCAGGCTGCGACATGCCTTCGATAAACTCGAAGCGAAATTTCGGCATCGGTTGCTCCAGTCGGTGTGCAGCGGATCGGCCATTCTGGCAGGTTTGACGTCAACGCGGCGGTGCCGAAAAGGATGCAGCGGGTGGTGTTCGCATGACCATCCAACGTCAGGCAGCGTTGCTGCGTCCCATCTCCCAATCGTCCCGCCAACGTGCGCGCACGGCAATCATCAGCGTGGCCGCTTCCGTCATTCCTGTTTGGAACAGCCTGATCAACTCTCTTGCGACGGCATAGGCCGCCGCCGTGTCAGGCAAAATGGCAAATTCCTGGCACAGCGCGTCAAATGCCGCGCGAAGGATATTCAGGTCACTGGGGTAGAGAGCTTCTGTGTTCATGCGGATGGGTCGGTTAAGCATCAGGCTCCTCCAAATGGGCGAGAGTGGGACAGTCGCTCCCAAGCAGCGAAACCCGTTACACAGCCGCTGACCACGGCTTTATGCGGGACAGCCCACCAGCTGTCATTAAACTATGATGCACTCGGCCGTTGTTCATGCGTGAAGATGCTCCACGGCCCATTCATCGCTTAACCTTCGCGCAAGGTGTAGACGGCGAAGCGCTATACTCCAGCGACTATAACTCTTCACGGCGCGATGATGGGGCACAACGTGCAGAGAATTTACCAAGCGCAACCGCAGGTGCCGAAGCGGCTGTCCAAATCGCCTCGTCGCCGATATGAGCGTTTGCTGAACCGAACGCTTGGCGAGACTATCCAAATCGAGACCGTTCTCGATGCCGGACGGCATGTGGAGGCCGACGCAGGACACCTGGAAAGCGCGCGCTGCTCAACTGTACCTTTTGTTGATTCATGGCGGGGCGATATAATGCACCGCGGGAACCAGGGGCACTGCCCCGAGTTCTTTGGAATGGCAAATCATCCGGTCACGAGCGCCCTTACCTCAATCGGCACATTGACTTCCCGTCCTGCAGCGTTCCTGGTGTTGCTGGCCTATGCAATCCTTTGGATGATTTTCGAGCGACAGAGCTTGGATTGGCATGGAGCCGCTACATTGTTTACTTGGGCGATGACGCTGTTCATCCAGCGCGCGGAGCACCGCGACACTCAAGCGATCCACGCCAAGCTTGACGAGATTCTGCGGTCAGATCACGCGGCTTCAAACATCACGCGGATCGACGATGAAGAGCCCGAGGAGATCGAGAAACATCGCCATCGCCAGCAGCGGGGCGATTGACGTGCAGCCTTTCGGTTCCGTTGCGTCAGGCGCCCGCAAGAAGACCCCCGGCATTGAGTTCTGGCGAAAGGTGCTCATCTATCTGGCCATTGCCGCTATCGCCAGCCTGCTCACGGTGTTGATCATAAATCTCACTCCAGAGCCGCGCGTTTTACGATCAATCGTTCCCCACCGGTTTGACGCTACGGATCCCCAATTTTCCAAGACGATGAGCAGCTATTCGCAAGGGCAGATGTTCGGTTCCAATGCGGTCCAAACTCTCATCAACGGGGACGAAATATTTCCGTCAATGCTGCAAGCAATCGGGGCGGCTCGATCCAGCGTCGACATGGAGACATATATTTATTGGTCAGGAGCCATCGGCTACGAGTTCGCGATCGCATTGGCGACCAAGGCCAGCGAAGGCGTCGAAGTCCGCGTGAACGTCGACGGGGTTGGCAGCCTTCCCTTCGACGAGGACTTGATCCACATCATGACCACGGCCGGTGTGAGGTTCGAACGCTATCGGCCGCTACGCTGGTATACGTTGGACCGTGTAAACAACCGAACTCATCGCAAGCTGCTGATCGTCGATGGCCGGGTCGCTTTCACTGGCGGGGTCGGCATTGCCGATGATTGGCGCGGGAACGCACGCAACTCAAATGAATGGCGCGACACGCATTACCGGATCGAAGGACCCGCCGTGGCCGCATTCCAGGCGGCGTTCGCCGAAAACTGGCTTGAGATGACCGGCGAGACATTGCAGGGCGCGAAGTTCTACCCTGCAGTTGCGCCCGCTGGTGGGCTCGATGCCCAGCTAGTACTTTCTTCGCAGCCAAACGGCTCGGAGAACATGGAGTTGATGATGTTGGCGGCAATAGCCGCGGCCAAGGATCATCTGCGCATCGGCATGGCCTACTTCGTGCCGGACGACATAGCCCTGCAGCAGATTCTTGATGCAAGGAGGCGAGGCGTCTCGGTCGATGTCATCGTTCCCAATTGGCTGACGGACGTGCCTATAGTGCGAAAGGGCTCACGTTACTTCTGGGGCGAATTGCTCAAGGCCGGTGTGCGCATCTTTGAGTTCCAACCCACAATGTACCATCCGAAGCTTTTGATCGTCGACGATGTCTGGGTGAGCTTTGGCTCGGCTAATTTGGATGAGCGTTCCTTGCGCCTCAACGATGAGGCCACCCTGAATGTCTACGGCATGGAATTCGCGCGGACGCAAATAGACGTTTTCAACGAGGACCTGAAACGATCAAGGCAGGTCAGTGTGGAAGAATGGCAAGCTCGTCCGCTAAGCGAAAAGGTCACCGACTACTTTGCGAGCAGGTTTCGCTCCCAGCTTTAATAATAGCGAGGGTGCGGAGATGCAAAGTCCCCGCAATTGCTCGTCATTGGTATTGATAGACGCTCTCGGTCGAAGTTAAACGCCGTGCCGTGGTTCTGCACGGATGTGGAGAGCCTAAAATACTTCAATCACCTTACGGCTTCTCTTTTTGAGAGCCTGGATGGATTTGCGATGAATTTGCGGTTGCGCCGGCGACGTCTCCACCAGATGCTGTGCAAGCCTTGCTTGTCTCAGCCGCGCCGTCTTCTCGGCCCGTTCCGCTCGTTCAGCGTCCAGCATCTCTTGGCTGATACGCTTGGCGCGGTCGTATCTTTCCTTGTCGTGATTGCGAGTCACGGACACCTCCTAGCCAGCAACAGAAATCCTGCGAAACTTTTTGGTGACACGTGGCTTGCGTTCGATGGGACCGCGCGTGACGGCTTGTGCGAGGCGCGCTTCCTTCAATCGCGCCGTCTTGGCGGCGCGCTCAGCATGTTCCATGTCGACAATAAGTGCTGCAGCCGATGTGGTCTTCTCGTTGCGACCGTCATCATTGGTCCGCGGCATCTCAGCGCCTCGCCTTAATTCTTGTCGCCCGCAGTGCCATTTTGTACCCGGGTCGTGCTCTAACCTGGTCTATCGTCCTCTTGGCGGAGCTTTTGCCTGCATGAGCCGGCTTCTTGCGCAGGTGGTTGTCGTTGTCCGCTCGTGGGATGGCCATCTCGGTTCTCCTATGCGGGCCCAACTTCGAAATGGCGGAAGTGTTCCCAGCCAACTCGCAAGTTGCTGGGCTATTTTCGGATGCAGCGGCGGATCCAAGGCATGCGATCCGGGCCTGGCGTCGTTTGCCAACTCGCGTCCAGCGATTGATAACGACCCACCTTGCAGGTGCGCGAATGAGCAGCGGGACTGCTCGAGGCAGGTTCATAGCTGATTTCACGCTTGGAACACGTTGTCGGTCTTTAGGTTGTCCAAACGGCGTGATGCCGCAGGTGTCTACGATGAACTTTCCTCGCGACGCGATGGTTCAGACTTTGCTGCAGCAAGGGATCCCGCGGAAACGCATAAGCTCGGCATTGCAGGGAATTCGGCGCTAGGGTCGTTGAACCACTACCGGGTGTGTCTGCAGTCAACCTTACAGGCAGCCGCAGGTCCAGACGAGGAGCACGGTTCCAAGCGCATACGGGACAAGAAGCAAACCTATCGACACCCAGAAAGCCGGCTCTGCCAAGGCGGCCATGTCCTTGCGAAACTGCTCCATAGGGCTACCCCGACAACTTCGACAAACGAATAGAGCTAACCTGATAAAACCTATGGCCCGCTTTTGGCATCTTCGACCTCCAGCGCATCCATGACGGCTGCCACATCGCTGGCTTCTCCGTCGACGCCACCATGCACCCCAGTTCCGGCATTCTTTAGCGCTTGCTCGATCGCATCTTCAATGTTTCCAAGCTCGTCCTCACGCACCTCGCGACCATAACCGGCCGCTTCGGCATCCTGCTCGAATTGCTGGACAAGCACGGCGAAGCTCACTTCCTCTTTGCCAGCAAGAGTGCCGACATTCTCCTGCAGCCAGGTTTCAAAAAACACTTTGGTCGCGTTCATCGGATAACTCCTCCGCCGGATTAAGCGCGGCGGCGATCCGAAGTTCCGCAATGTCGTCACTTTCCCAATCAGCAAGGGGATATGCTCATGGTGGGCTTGATGATCGCGATAATGGCTCCAGCCATCCCCATCTGCGTATCGGAGCAAGGCCGCCGGATGCCAGTTTGCGCCCACCGAGCGCTCGTCGATCCGCATGCTCCCATCTTCGATCGGTCTGCATGGAACTATTGCCCGCTCCGTTGCGCAAGGCTGCCCCGGCGGTCGTTGTTCGCCTTCCCGCTATTCTATCCCGACATTCCGGATTGTATCACCTCATCAGCCGACAACCGGTCAGACATCGCTGCACTGTTGGTCTGGTCCATCCCGAACTGAGCGACCTGAATCATCATAGCCTTGGCCTTTGCGATGAGTTCGTCGTCGGGAAGACTATGCCCGGCCTGCAGGGTGACTGTAATCCACTCGCCGCCCTCCCCGCGGAATTCCACGACCGGAGCCTGGTCTCGGCTGACGACAATTTCCATCATCTGCATAAGAACCTCCTCGTGCTTCGACTATGGCGGCCAGCCGAAACTCAACGCAGCTCGGCCGTCTAATCCTTGACATAAGCCCCAGGCTGACGACCGCCTTTGGGCGCCTTGGCGTCTTTCGAATGCTCGGCCATCGCAGGACCTGCTCCAGAGGTTTTCTCTGCGGCCGGTGAAGGTGTCGCCTGCTTTGGCGGGCCCCTGCCACCCGATTTTTCGGGACGGGGTGATATGCCAACTGAAGAATTGTCTGAAGAAGTCATGGCTCGTTTACTTGGTTGCGAAATTCCATTACCAACCTGCGAAACGCCGTGACGTTCCATTGCAATTCGTTCGTGAAAACAAGAACTCCGCTGGTGAACCCGGGGCCTCGCTGAGCCAACGGGCTGTTTTCGCAAGACAAACGGTAAATGCCGGCCAGCTCGGGCAAGACAGAGCTTAGCCTGACACATGGCAGCGTGGCAGCAGAATACGAGCCAACACGAAACTCGTAGAGATACCCATCGCCGAACGCGGTGACGGCAGCAGCTTCGGTCATTCTGCAGAATGCGTTTCCAGCGCCGCGGCAATGCCCATCGCCCGAGGTCCAGCAGCCTGAATTCAGCGCCGACCAGCAAAAGGCTCGCGATACAGGCCGAGGCCGCAGTTCAACCGATGAGGAACAATATCTCCCTTTGAAAGTTCTGGCCGACCCATGAAGGAGATATGAAATGTCAGAATCGCGCGAATGGCTTGTCCAATGGCTCAGGGATGCTCACGCCATGGAAGAGCAGGCCGAGACCATGTTGAATGGGCAGTTGAACCGAATTGAGAACTATCCTGAGCTCAGCGAACGGATTCGCCAGCACGTCCAGGAGACCAGGCAGCAGGCTGCTCGGCTGGAAACCTGTCTCGACCGCATCGGACAAGGATCTTCCACACTGAAGGATGCCGGCGGCAAGCTGACGGCGATGGCGCAGTCGCTCAGCGGGGTCTTCGCCGGTGACGAAGTGATGAAAGGATCGCTTGCAAGCTACACGTTCGAGCACATGGAAATCGCCTCCTACACAATCCTTATCGCCGCTGCCAAATCTCTGGGTGAAGCAGAGGTCGCCCAGGTCTGCGAAGAGAACCTGCGTGAGGAAGTCGCAATGGCGGACTGGTTGAAAAGCCATATTCCAGCGACAACCGAGCAGTTCCTGGCGCGGGCCGACTCGGAGAGTGAGAACGCCAAGCGTTGATCAGCCGGTAGCGTCATTGCTAAACAAGCTCGCGCCTTGCGCTGAAGCTCGGCGCAAGGCGCATCGAGGTTGAGCCGTTACCGCTGTGAAAGGCACTTCAAAGTAGGCAGCGCGTGAGTAAGTTTTCCGATTAGCTCTCCGTGCCGCGATAGTATCCTTGACGCCAATTGAACTTGAAATTCCGGACGGAATTCTCTGCCATGTGCCGCTCCTTGAGAGCCCGCCGAACTGCCCATCATACGGATGTTGCTATCGCCCACTTTTTGGCGACAGTTCCCCATCCCCAACCATCTCCGCCAGCCGGCTGAGGAAGTCCACCAAAGCAGCTTGCGGCTCGTCGATTTCGCCGACGACGACCGAAATGCCCCAACGCCCAAGAACGGCCTCCTCCACAGGGTTTCGGCTGGTCATGAGGATGAACGAGGGCGGGCGATCTTTCTCATAGCCGGACCGATGCCACGTCTGCCAGAGACGGTGCAACAGCAACCGAATATTTGGGTCGGAAAGGCTATAGCCAATGAAGAGGATCGTGCTGCCGAGTGCATCCGAGCGAAAACGCACGTCCAGCGGAGAATTGAAGGAGAGGCGATCGAGGTAGTCCGTTTCGGTGAGGACGAGGGACGAATCCTCGTCGAAATCACCATGGAACTTGACGATGTGGGTAACGCCTTGGCGGGCCTGCGCTACATCGCGTGCATTGGCCACTTTCACGTAGTCCCGGCCGTATATCTCATAAGCCAGTTCTAGGTTCCGGTCATAATTAGTTGTGTAGATGACAGGGAAGTCGAGCCTCACGATGAGACGATGCAACTCGGATTTCTCGATCCGGTCCTTGGGGACGGACCAGTTTCTGTCCATCCAACTGCGAAGTGGCCCGATGCTGCCATGCTTGATCCGATAGTACTCGGCCAGGGTTTGAAAACGATCGCGTCGCGTGGAAAATTCGTCGTCGACGCCGAGCTCCTTTGCCATTCGCTCTATCAGCTTCTCCCAGGAGGGTAGTCCAACACTGATCGACACCCCTGCCCCAACAAACAGAATTGCGCTGCGATGGCGAATTGCGTTGGCGAGCGAATCTACAGGGTCATCGTTCATCAAGTCTTTTGAGGCCACCCGCGCAGGTCGACCTTCCTCCCTCACATCTGGTCGTTGTTAGGCTGCTTGGTGATCCCCACCTGCCTGGCCAGCTCGGAAAACGGTGGCACACTCGCTTCGAACTGCTTGGTGTTAGCCAGCCGCAAAAGACGCAAAGGGAAACACACTGCGTCGCGGTTAGCAGGCGACATATCCTCGAAGAGGCGCTCATCAACCGTGAACGAGGCTTCGGCGTTTTTCAACGCCGTGTCGATATCATCGACCGAGAGAAGGCCTCTGCGGACCAAGGCGTTATTGACGGCCGCGACCGCCATGAGCAAACCTTCCAATTGCAGGTTGGCGACGTTCATGGGCCATGTCCTTCATATCGTTGGAAGCCCGTCGATAGATAATCCTGCTCCGGAGGCCTTGTGCCGTGCCGGTGATGGGGTTGTCGCTTGCCAGAGCGTTTTGGCTGCGCGGCGGCGCCGGGATTGGCATCTGGTGGCGCCATGGCTTGGATCTCCGCTGGGCTGCTGGACAACTCTCCACATGCCTCGAGGTTCCGGATCGCCATGGCACTACCGTCGGGTGCACGAGGTGATCGAGGTTTGGTCTTCAGACTACGATTCAACAAGCGCGTTACATGGTTCCTCCGCGAGCGCGAGCCGCCTTCGGCAGAAGATGCCAGCCGCGTCCCGCTCTAGCCAAAAGCAACCGTCTGCAAGGCGTTCGGCAACTTTAGAGCTCCGACTGTGCCTCCCAGATGGGCCATATAGAGCCATATAGAAACGACCAAGCTGATGCCTGCTAAGGTCTCGGGATCTCGTTTTATCGGCGACATCAGGCTGCCGCGCTCGGCAGGTCAGCAGATCCGATGGAGGGAACAACCCGGCACGGTGATGGTTCGGTGGCATCAAAGGTGATAGAGAACGATGGGTAAAAAGCCCAAACAGCACACAGAAGCCACGGCGGATCGTGAAAAAGCGATCGAAGCGCTCTACTTTGCGCGCAAGTGCGGCCTCACCAAGGAAGAGGCACTCAAGATGTCAGGGAAGCCCAAATCAGGATCGATGATGGACCCAAAAGGCGCTCCGGCAAGCGAACTTAGAAGCGTTCGTCGAGCGCTCGTCTCAGCCAGCGGCGGCGCATGATCTTCTTCACCTCCGACACGCATTTCAACGATCCCCGCATTCTGCGGCTCGACCCCCGCCCCTTCAGTTCATTGGCGGCGCATGACCAGGCACTGACTGAACTTTGGAACGAGACTATTGCTCCAAGCGACGAGGTTTGGCACCTCGGCGACTTTGCCAGGGGATCGGCCGAGACAGTGTCTTCGCTGCTGTCCTGCCTCCACGGCACCAAGCACCTCATCATCGGCAACAACGACGGCGTGGTAACGCTCCGCGCTTCGGCTTGGGCTAGCGTGCAACACTACAAGGAGCTGACTGTCGAGGGCCGTTTCTTGGTTCTTTGCCACTACCCGTTCCGCACCTGGAACCAGATCGGCAAGAAATCGATAAACCTGCACGGCCATTCTCATGGCCGGCTGAAGCCGATGACGCGCCAGCACGACGTCGGCGTAGACGCCTGGGATTTTCGCCCAGTCACTTTTGCTGCCATACAGGCCAGGCGGCGCCGCCGAGGTTAGCGCAGCAGATGGTCGAACGATCGACGTCTTTACGTGGTGATGCTAGCCGCAAACAGGAATCCAGAAATCCTGCCCCTGGGGTATTGCAGCCTTGCCTGGAACGCACCGCGAGTAAACCGGACCGAGGAGCGCCCCACCCGTCTGCACAGCCGTCACAACCTTTGGGACAGGCGCCGACCCCCGTCGTCACCCCGGCGGCGCGCCACTGGCGCCCAATCGTTCATCCACCTCGCTTGAAACGAGCTTCAATCGCCGTCCTTGGCGATCTCAGTGCCACATTCTCTCTCTAAGCCACTTAAGAAACCTGTTCCCTCCAATCGACCGGCGAACTCTAGCGGCAGCCCACTGCCCTCTGAACGTGGTTCCGACATGGCAACTGCAGACGATGTCATGCAACTCACCGTCAGACAGTTCGAAGAAGCGCTTTGCTTCCCCATAGGTGTCATCCTTCAGGCCTAACGCACGCAGTAGCGGGTCCTCGAAGGCCACTGTAATTGGCGAGCCCTCACCGCGTGCTGCGTCGCGGGCTTCCCGCTTCAGATACTCAGTGCCGGTAAGGGCTCTCAGGCGTCGCTCGGGATGTTGTGCCAGCAACTCTGCCCAGCGCTCAATACGCTGTTGCCGGGTCATGATCGGGTATGTCGAGAGGGGTTCTACTTCTGCAATTGTCTGCAATTGACTTAGAGTTTGGTGTTCCATCGTCGGCTCCTTTTGATCGAAGTCCCTTCCCCACAAAAACTATCGCGCGCCTACGCACTGACAAGAGCCGGTAAGGCGGCCACTTGCCCGACATGGATTGCGAAATGACAAAAACAGCGCATTGCTCCGCCGGCGCGCGAAACGATATCTCATCCCAAATCAGACCGAAGCCGTTCAGAACGAACAGCTCGCCACCCGCCCACAACAACAATTTAAATTAGTAACGCCTTATGGAACTTTGGGGTTGGCGTTTCATTTCATCGGCATGGAGGCCACTGTAATCCAGTGAATTGGATCTCGAGACAGGCACAAGGCCGACAAGGCGCCCCTTCCACGTAGCTTGAGCCAACCAAAAGAAAGACCTGCTTCGCGGTTCGGCGCGTCCGCCATTTCTGACAAAATCGATGTCCGCTTCCAGGCCGGCAAACACACAACCCAAACGACAGGAATGAGGGCGCTTTGCGGACATTCGCATAAGCCCAAAACTGGACCTACATCGAGCCGGCCTATCAACCTGCTGCTGGGCATATTCAACAGCCTGTCGGAGCGCGTGCAGGGCAAGATCGGCGTCCCGTGCCGAAGGGCTTAAAGAAAGACAAGGCCGAGAGGATCAAGCCAGGCTTGGTCGGCCGGGTCAAGTTTTTCTGAAGGGCGAAGAAAAACTGCGCCATGCAAAGCTGCTGGACTACCGTGAAGAATAACTAACATTGGCGTGGGTACTGCCAACGTTGAGGAACAGAACCGTGTGCCTGACGTTGTGCCGGATCGACGTCTAGGAGAAACGGCATGGTGGCGCCACGCGCGGTCTGGAAGGGCTTTCTGAGGGTCGGTTCCGTGTCATGCGGGGTGAAGATAGTGGGTGCCACAAGCGAGGCAACCAAGATCGACTTCAAGATTTTGAACCGCAAGGACGGTTTACCCGTTAAAAGCGCCTATGTCGATGAAGAGACTGGCGACGTTGTCAAAGCCGAGGATCAGATCAAAGGGTATGAGGCGGACAAGGATGATTTCATCCACGTCGAGCCGGACGAGTTAAAGAAACTGAAGCTGACGTCACAGCATACACTTGACGTCGATTCCTTCGTTCCGGTTGCCGAGATCGACACACGTTATCTCGAGAAACCATACTACTTGATCCCGGCAGACGGCGCCTCCCTGGAGGCCTTTGCCGTCCTGCGCGATGCGATGGCCAAGAAACGCGTTGCGGCACGCTCCTGCGTCGTACTCTATCAGCGCGGGCGCGAAGTGTTGATACAGCCCCTTGGAAAAGGGATGTTGCTGACCGAGCTACGGACCCACAATGAGATGACATCGGAAGACACCGTCTTCGGCGATGTGAAGAGCGCAAAATATGATTCGGATTTGCTCGAAATCGCGGGGCTTCTCATCGACAAGAAGGTGACAAAGTTCGATCCTTCGAAATTCGAGGACACCTACGAGGACGCGTTGATTGCCATGATTGACGCCAAGCGCAAGGGCAAAAAACCCCCGAAACCGGTACCGAAACCCAAGGAGAACGTGGTCGACTTGGCCTCAGTTCTTCGAAAGAGCCTCGCCAAGGAAGGGATCGGCCAAGATCGGCCAAAGGCCAATAGCCGCAAATCAGCTTAGGTGCTGGAACCGGCACTCGTTCGTTGCTCATCCATATCGCTTGCCGAGAAGCGGAGCCTTGAGCGCGTCTAGCTGATCCTGAAGGCGGCCTTTCTCCACGATCATTTCCTCAGGGCCTTCGCAAACGGCACCGTGCACTGCTCCGTTGCCTCGCTCTAGACAGATTCACCACTAGCATTTTCGGGAAGGGCCGCGCTCGTGTCGCACCGTCTGACTGGCGCGTAACATGCTGTGTAACAATCGATTCTTAGATTGCTTGATTTGCTTGGATCGGAGGCAAGAATCGAATCCCACTTCCTCCGCCATCCCGCTCAGGTCCATTCCGGAGACATGGGTAGCGGTTTGTACCTAAGACATGATGACAACCTCGTGCCCAGCGGGTTGTCGATTGGTTGCAAGGTCCTCTGTTCCAAGTCGATATATCCGAGCTGGTCATCGATCACGAGCGCCCTGTTGCGTCAGGCTGACTTTGAAGTTCGGATAGATGACGTCCATTTCCTCTCGGAAGCGCTCCGCCGAACATCTCCATGGTCCTTTCAATGAGGCGATAGATAGCCAGGCTGCGCCGACTGTAGTCGCGGCCAATGGATGGAGGAAGTGATCGTTGATGACGGCCGGCCGCCCTGCATTCAGGCGGCTCGTCTTGTGGGCGGGGGTGACCCGGCTCAGCATGTTGGCGCTGGATCGCTCAACGCTTTCGTCACCCCGCCCAGTTCAGCCGGCGGTGCTCGGCACAGGCGTGTTGAGAAGTTGCTGCTCCCAGAGGTACGCGATGCCGCTGCCAGCGGCGTGCTGCTTGAGCACTTCCGTCAGCTCGCCGACGTGCTCGGTACGCGCCCAGTCGCGTTGCCACTCCGATGCCAGCGCCAGCCAGGTCATCATGTTTGCGCCGGCCGCGATCATGCGTTGGATGGCGACCTCGTGCGCTTCGACCGACGTGCCGCCCGAGGCGTCGGCGATGACCGTGGCGTCCCAGCCTTCGCCCAACGCCTGGATAACCGGCATGGCGACGCAGATCTCGGTCCACAGGCCGGCGATGATGAGCTGCCTGCGGCCGGTCGCCTTGACCGCGTTCACGACCTTCCTGTCTTCCCAGGTGTTGATGAACGTCCGGTCGCCATCGTCACAAAGGCGATATCGCTGACGCCGATCTTTTTCCTCGGCTTCTCGGAAGCGTCGATCGCCGTCTTTTCGACTATCTACCTTGGACATACGCTGCTTGTGCATTCAAACGTGCGGGCCCGTTCGGCCCCTTGAAGTGGCTGAACGCCAGCCCGCAGTTCCATCGCTGGCACCATGCCAACCAGCGCGAAGCCTATGACAAGAACTTCGCCGGGCAGTTGCCTTTCCTCGACATGCTGTTCGGCACCTACAATCCCACCGGTGACAAGGTGCCGGACAAGTACGGCGTCGACGATCCGATCCCTTCCACCTATTTCGGTCAGATCGGCTATCCCCTGCGCCGCAGGAAGCTGCCGAACCGGGCAGGTGCCGAACACCGAAGCCTGACAGCTGGCCCGACGGTGCGTATCCATCCCGATCCGCTTTCGGGCCGTAGAACGCCGAACCACGGGAAGGCTTTTCGCGTCGAATCGGCTAAACCCTGCGGCATGAACGAGACGTCTCTCTATGCGCCGGTGAAGCGGTTCCTCGAAAGCCTCGACTTCGTCGTCAAAGGCGAGATCGACGGCTGCGATGTTGTTGCATTGCGCGAGGGGGAGCCGCCGGTTGTCGTCATCTGCGAGTTGAAGCTGCAGTTCAATCTTGAACTGGTGCTGCAAGGTGTCGATCGCGCGGCGGCCTGCGACGAGGTGTGGCTGGCCGCGCGCATGTCGGCCCGCGGCAAGGGCCGCGAAAGCGACGCCAGATTCCGCAATCTCTGCCGCCGGCTTGGCTTCGGCCTGCTTGGCGTGACCGCGACGGACCGGGTCGAGGTGCTTCTCAGCCCGATCGCGCTGGCGCCGCGCAAGAATGCCCGCCGGCGCTCTCGCCTGGTCGACGAGCACCAGCGCCGTCGCGGCGATCCCGTTGTGGGAGGAGGATCGCGCAATCCGATCATGACGGCCTATCGCCAAAGCGCCCTCGCCTGCGCTGCGGCCATGGTGGACGGACCCAGGCGGCCGCGAGATCTGAAGGCGGTGACGCCGATGGCGCCGAAAATCCTGCAGCACAATGTTTATGGCTGGTTCGCGCGCGTCGACCGCGGCCTTTACGATCTCACCGATGCCGGCCGTGCCTCTTTGGTCCGTTGGCCGCAGGCGTCGCACGACGAATCCCGACACGCAATTTTGAACGCACCGGCCATATGATTGAAGATTCCGGCGGCGCTCGCGGCGGTCCTCTCGGTTGATTTCTCCGACAAAATATGTTGCTTGTCCCGCCCATGAAGAAGCTCTGCATGACCGCCTTGGCGTCAGTGACACTGAGTTTTCCAGCCAGCGCAATGGACAATGCATTGCGCGCCGGTCTGATGAAACTCGATCCCCAAACCCGTCTTGAACAGCGTTGCGATGCCGAAGTGCTCGACCGCATCACCCATGACGATCGCAAGTTCAAAGCCGATCGCGTCGTCGCCTACGCCTTCGCCACGCCCGAGATGGGTGCCGATGCAATCAAGAGCCCAGGTGCTGCGTTTCGCAGCAAGGGGCAGTGGTACCGGCTGAAATTCAAGTGCCAGACCGCGCCGGACCATATGGAAGTTTTGCAGCTCCGCTACCGGATCGGGGACGAGATTCCAGAAGCCGACTGGGCAAAGTACAATCTCTACGATTGATTTGTGATCTGCCATGGTTTGCCTGGCTGTCGGCGAGTGCCGCGAGCCTTGGATCCGGCTTGACGTGACGATGCTTCGGTGATGCAGCCACGCGTGATCCCTTGACGCCAGGGGACCACCAAGTTAGGGCCTCTGGATAATCGACGAACACTCGGCAAATTCAGCAAGGGCTTCCTGTCGATGGACATTTTTTTCAGCGCTGCCAGTCTGACCGCCCTGCTGCAGGTCATCGCCATCGACCTTGTGCTTGCCGGCGACAATGCGATCGTCATCGGCCTTGCCGCTGCCGGCCTGCCGACCGAACAACGCAAGAAGGCGATCCTCATCGGTGTGATTGCGGCAACGGTGCTGCGCATCGGTTTTGCCGCGGTGACCGTCAAGCTGCTGGCGATCGTCGGCCTGCTGCTCGCCGGCGGCATCTTGCTGCTGTGGGTCTGCTGGAAGATGTACCGCGAGTTGCGTACGTCCCAAGCCGATGAGCTTGAAGCGACCGAGGCGCTGTCGAACACCGATCTGAACAGCGACAATTTGGTGGCCGGCAAGTCGAAGCGCAAGACGCTCGGCCAGGCAGCATTGCAGATTGTCGTCGCCGACGTGTCGATGTCGCTCGACAACGTGCTGGCGGTCGCGGGTGCCGCGCGCGATCATTTCCCGGTGCTGGTCATCGGCCTCGTGCTGTCGATCGCGCTGATGGGGCTCGCCGCGACATTCATTGCCAAGCTGCTGCATCGCCACCGCTGGATCGCCTATGTCGGCCTGCTGATCATTCTCTATGTCGCGCTGGACATGGTCTATCGCGGTGCGGTGGAAGTCTGGCCGCATGTAAACGGCGCGGTCAGCTGAGGCGGCTGTCCGCCGCATCTTCGATCCGCAAAAGCATATCCGCCGTGCGTTTTGCCGCATTGCGGGCGTGCCCATACCAATGCCGCAATAAGTGTGGTACTGCGCCGGCAATCCTGAAAAGCCCGGAAAACCCTATGTCCGCTCCCCGCGTGAGTTTTGTCAGTCTTGGATGCCCGAAGGCCCTTGTGGATTCGGAGCGCATCATCACGCGCCTGCGCGCCGAAGGCTACGAGATCGCCCGCAAGCATGACGGCGCCGACCTCGTCGTCGTCAACACCTGCGGCTTTCTCGATTCCGCCCGCGACGAGTCGCTCAACGCGATTGGCTCAGCGCTTTCGGAGAATGGCCGGGTCATCGTCACCGGCTGCCTCGGCGCCGAGCCGGACGTCATTCGCGAGAGGCACCCCAATGTGCTGGCGATCACCGGGCCGCAGGCTTATGAGAGCGTGATGGCCGCCGTGCACGAGGCCGCACCGCCTTCGCACGACCCCTATATCGATCTCCTGCCGCCGCAGGGCGTCAAGCTGACGCCGCGCCACTACGCCTATCTCAAGATTTCCGAAGGCTGCAACAACCGCTGCACCTTCTGCATCATCCCCGCGCTGCGTGGCGACCTCGTCTCGCGGCCCGCGGCCGATGTGCTGCGCGAGGCCGAGAAACTGGCCAAGGCCGGCGTCAAGGAACTCCTGGTCATCTCGCAGGACACCAGCGCCTACGGCATCGACATCAAATATCAGACCAGCATGTTCGGCGACCGCGAGGTGCGCGCAAAATTCCTCGATCTCTCCGAGGAACTGGGCAAGCTCGGCATCTGGGTGCGCATGCACTATGTCTACCCCTATCCGCATGTCGCCGACGTCATCCCGCTGATGGCGGAAGGCAAGATCCTTCCTTATCTCGACATTCCGTTCCAGCACGCCTCGCCGCGGGTGTTGAAGAACATGCGGCGGCCGGCGCATGGCGAAAAGACGCTCGAGCGCATTCGCGGCTGGCGCGAAGTCTGTCCGGATCTCGCCATCCGCTCGACCTTCATCGTCGGCTTTCCCGGCGAGACGGACGACGATTTCGAGATGCTGCTCGATTGGCTTGATGAAGCGAAGATCGACCGCGCCGGCTGCTTCAAATACGAGCCGGTCCGTGGCGCCCGCTCCAACGATCTCGGTCTCGAACAGGTTCCGCAGGAGATCAAGGAGGCGCGCTGGCATCGCTTCATGCAGCGCCAGCAGAAGATTTCGGCGACGCAACTGGCCAAGAAGGTCGGCAAGCGCCTGCCGGTGCTGATCGACGAGGCGCACGGCACGTCGGCAAAAGGCCGCACCAAATACGACGCGCCCGAGATCGACGGCTCGGTCCACATCCAGTCGCGGCGCCCGCTGCGTCAAGGTGACATCGTCACCGTCAAGATCGACCGCGCCGACGCCTATGATCTCTACGGTTCGGCGGTCTGACGGGCCCGTATTTACTACATCCAGCGATAATTCAGGCCGCTTAACCCATTCGGCCGCGACCCGCTCTATGGTTTTCGGACCGTAATATGCGGGGGATGCGGATGGACGCCAGACCTGCCAGGCAGGATTACATCGCAACGCTGGACCTGCTCAGGCTGGCGGCGGCACTTGCTGTCGTGTTCTTCCACTATTTCTTTCGCGGCGCGGCCGCCGAAGGCTTTCTCGCCGAGGGCTATCCGCTTGCCGCGCCGTTCGCCCTCTACGGCTATCTCGGCGTCAATCTGTTCTTTCTGATCAGCGGCTTCGTCATTGCCTGGTCGGCGGAGAACCGCGGCTGGGACCAGTTTGCGATCGCGCGGTTCGTTCGCCTCTATCCGGGCTTCCTGCTCTGCATGACGATCACCTTCGCGATTGTCTTTCTGGCAGGCTCACCGCTGCTTCCAGCCTCTTTCAGCCAGTATGCCGCCAATCTGTCGATGTTCGCGCCGGCCTTCGGCCAGCCCTTCATGGACGGAGTCTACTGGTCGATCGTGCTTGAACTGGTGTTCTACGGATGGGTGACGCTCGCCCTGTTCACCGGGCTCTTCCAGAAACGCAAGCTGGCTCTGATTTTCGTCTGGCTGGCGATCTCGGCCTTGAACGAATTCTTCATCGGCAGCGGTGCCGCCAGGCTGCTGTTCATCACCGAGTTCGGGCCGTTCTTCGCTGCTGGTGTGCTGCTCCACCACATCCATGCGCATGGCCGTTCACTGCCGGCCCTGCTGCTGCTTGCCGCCGCGTTCCTGATCTCCTGCGGAACGCTGTCGGTGACGCAGCACTGGATGCTTGGCCACTACGGCATCGCCGTTTCGTCCGCCAATCTCGTTGTCGCCAATGTCGTCATGCATGGCGCGCTGATCGGCGCGGTCCTGCTGCGCGACCGTGTCAGGTCATCCTCGCTCACTCTGGCGCTCGGTGGGCTGACCTATCCGCTCTACCTGCTGCACCAGAATATCGGCTATCTCGCCATCAATGCCGCGGCGCCCCTGGTCGGCAAATGGTTTGCCGCCTTTGGCTGCGCCGCACTCATGGCCTTTGTTTCGTGGGCGCTCTGGCGCTATTGCGAACGGCCCGCACAGAGGCTGCTCAGAACAGGCCTCGGTCAGGCGCTTCATGCCGTGCGGACGCGATTTCGTCGCATCTCTGCCGGAGCGCAACCCGCCGAATGAAAAAGGGCGCCACGCGGCGCCCTTTCCTTTTGGTATCGCGCGCTGCTTACTGCGGCAGCTTGTCGTCGACGCCTTTCACATAGAAGTTCATGCCGAGCAACGTGCCGTCGTCGGCGACTTCGCCGTCCTTCAGCCAGGGCGTGCCGTCCTGCTTGGCGATCGGGCCGGTGAAGGGGTTCCAGCCGTCGGAGATCTTCTTCGTGGTCGCCTCCGCCATCGCCTTCACGTCGTCGGGCATGTTGGTGAAGGGGGCGAGCTTGACCGCGCCGTCCTTGATGCCGAGCCAGACATTGCCCGGCTTCCAGGTGCCGTCGAGGGCCGCCTGGACCCGGCTGATGTAATAGGGACCCCATTCGTCGGTGAGCGAGGTCAGCTGCGCGTTCGGCGCGAACTTGATCATGTCGGAGGACTGGCCGAAGCCGTGCAGCTTGCGCTCCTCGGCCACCTGCAGGGCAGCGGTCGAATCGGTGTGCTGGACGATGATGTCGGCGCCCTGGTCGAACAGCGCCTTGGCGGCGTCGGCTTCCTTGCCCGGATCGAACCACGAGTTCACCCAGACGATCTTGGCCTTGAAGTTCGGGTTGATCGACTGTGCGCCGAGCATGAAGGAGTTGATGCCCATTACCACTTCGGGGATCGGGAAGGAAACGATGTAGCCGGCAACGCCTGCCTTCGATTCCTTGGCGGCGATCTGGCCGAGCACATAGCGGCCTTCATAGAAACGCGCATTGTAGATGCCGAGATTGTCAGCGGTCTTGTAGCCGGTGGCGTGTTCGAACATCACCTTCGGGAATTTCTTGGCGACCTTCACTTCCGGGTCCATGAAGCCGAAGGAGGTGCCGAAGATGATCTTGCAGCCTTCGCGCGCCAGGCGCTCGAAAGCACGGTCGGCATCGGGGCCTTCCGAGACGTTTTCGAGATAGGCGGTTTCGACCTTGTCGCCGAGCGCCTTCTCCACCTCGAGGCGGCCCTGGTCATGCTGGTAGGAATAGCCGAAGTCGCCGATCGGACCGGTATAGACCCAGCAGGCCTTCAGCTTGTCCGCGGCCTCGGCGGTTGCCGCCAGCGATAGGGCGGCGGTCGTGGTCATCAGGGCAATAAGCAGTTTTTTCATTGTGTTACCTCTCTGAGTTAAGCCTTGGAGCTTCCCGTTTGTTTTTGTTGTCAACGATCCGGAACGAATGGCTGCCCCAAGGAAGCCGGCGTGTTCATCATCGTCAGACGCTTGTTGCGCGAGATTAGAACGAGAACCACGACGGTTGCCAGATAGGGCAACGAAGAAAGGAACTGTGAAGGCACCGGAATGCCAAAAGCCTGTGCATGAAGCTGGCCGATCCACACCGCGCCGAAGATGTAGGCGCCGGCCAGCACCCGCCATGGCCGCCATGAGGCGAACACCACCAGCGCCAGCGCGATCCAGCCCCGGCCGGCACTCATGTTCTCCACCCATTGCGGTGTGTAGACCAGTGACAGATGGCCGCCGGCGAGGCCGGCGCAGGCGCCGCCGAAGATCACCGCGAGATAGCGGTAGCGGATGACCTTGATGCCCAGCGCATGCGCCGACGTGTGGCTGTCGCCGATCGAGCGCAGCGTCAGCCCGGTCCGGGTCCTGAACAGGAACCACATGACGGCGGCGGTGAGCGCGATCGAGATGTAGAAGATCGGATCCTGGCCGAACAGCAGCCTGCCGACCACCGGGATCGCGGTCAGCCCTGGGATGTCGAGGTTGGGCAGCCGTTCGCCGGGCTGGCCGACGAAGCTCGTCCCCATCATGCCGGACAGGCCGAGACCGAGCAGCGTCAGCGACAGGCCGGTCGCCACCTGGTTGGTGGCCAGCGACAGCGTCATGATGGCAAACAGCAGCGAGAACACCGCGCCCATGGCGATTGCCGCCAGGAGGCCGATCCAGGGCGAGCCGGTGAGATAGGTTGCGCCGAAGCCGCCGACGGCGCCCATGATCATCATGCCTTCGACGCCGAGATTGAGCACGCCGGAGCGCTCGACCACCAGTTCGCCGATTGCCGCGATCAACAGCGGCGTTGCCGCCGTGGCGATGGTCAGAAGGATGTTTACGGTGATGTCCATCAACGGGCTTCCTTCAGCTTCGGTGCGGCTTCGAGTTTGGCCACGCCTTCCGGTTTGGTCAGCGCCAGGCCGATCAGGCGGATGCGGTAGTGGATGAGCGTGTCGCAGCCGAGCACGAAGAACAGCAGCATGCCCTGGAACACCCGCGCCACCTTGTCGGAGATGCCGAGCGCGCTTTGCACCGCTTCGCCGCCGAGATAGGTCAGCGCCAGCACCAGTCCGGCGGCAACGATGCCGAGCGGGTTGAGACGGCCGAGGAACGCCACGATGATGGCGGTGAAGCCGTAGCCGGGCGAGATGACGGGCTGCAACTGGCCGATGGCGCCCGAGACCTCGGAGATGCCGGCGAGTCCCGCCAGCGCGCCTGACAGCAGGAAAGCAAAAAAGACCATGCGGTTGAGGCCGAAGCCGGCGAAGCGCCCTGCCCGCGGGCTTGAGCCCAGCACGCGCACCTCAAAACCTTTCAGCATGCGGCTCATCAGGATCCAGACCAGCACCGCGGCGATCAGCGCGAAGACAAAACCCCAGTTTGCCCGCCCGGCATCCGGCATCAGCTCCGGCAACACGGCCGAATCGTTGAACTGGATGGTCTGCGGGAAACCATGACCCTGCGGATCGCGCCAGGGTCCGCGCACCAGCCAGTCGAGGAAGAGCTGCGCGACATAGACCAGCATCAGGCTGGTCAGTATCTCGTTGGTGCCGAAGCGAGTCTTGAGCAGAGCAGGGATCGCCGCATAGGCCGCGCCGCCGACCATGCCGAGCAAAAGCATCAGCGGCAGCACCAGCGGACCTTCGAACTGCGGAAACAGCACCGGAATCATCGAACCGGCAATGCCGCCGAGGATGAACTGGCCTTCGGCGCCGATGTTCCAAATGTTGGCCTTGTAGCAGACCGACAGGCCGACAGCGATCAGGATGAGCGGCGCTGCCTTGATCGCCAGCTCATGCAACTGCCAGACCTGGCTGATCGGCTCGATGAAATAGATATTGAACGCGGTCAGCGGATTGACGCCGAGCAGCGCGAACATGACGGCGCCGGCAATGATGGTCAGCGCGAAGGCGATGAACGGCGACAGGGCCGAAAACAGCATGGAACGCTGCGGGCGTTTGACGAGTTCGAGGCGCATCATGCCGTCTCCAGCGAGTGTTCGGCGTGGCCTGGTTCGGCGCCGCCCATCAGCAAACCTACCTTTTCGAAGGTTGCCTCGGCGATCGGCATCGGCTTCGACAGCTCGCCATTGTGCATGACCGCGATCGCATCCGATATCTCGAACAGCTCGTCGAGATCCTGGCTGATCACCAGCACCGCCGATCCGCTGCGCGACAGCTCGATCAAGGCCTGGCGGATGTGGGCGGCAGCGCCCGCGTCGACGCCCCAGGTCGGCTGGTTCACCACCATGACGCTTGGCCGGCGGTCGAGTTCACGGCCGACGATGAATTTCTGCAGATTGCCACCCGAAAGGGCCGCAGCCTCCGGATCCGGCGCACTCTTGCGCACATCCATCGCCTCGATGATGCGCTGGGAGGCGGCTTGGATGGCACCGCTCTTCACCATCCCGCCGGAACCGACGAACGCCTTGCCGTCGGTGGCATGGCGCGACAGCAGCAGGTTTTCAGAAAGCTTCATGCGCGGTGCCGCACCGTGGCCGAGGCGCTCCTCCGGCACGAAGGCGGCGCCCAGCAGTCGGCGTCCGGTGATGCTGAGGCCTCCCGCATCCTTGCCACGAATGCGCACCGAGGCGGCATTCTGCTGCAGCACTTCGCCTGAAACGGATTCGAAGAACTCGCCCTGGCCGTTGCCGGCGACGCCGGCGATGCCGATCACCTCGCCAGCGCGGACGTTCAGGTTGATGCCCTTGAGCGGTATCGAGAACGGTGTTGCCGGTTTGCGATTGAGATTGCGGATTTCGAGCAGCGGTGGCGCCTTGTCGATGCCCTCGACCGGCGCGCGCACCACGGCCTGCACCTCGTTGCCGACCATCATGCGAGCCAGCGAAGAGGCTGTTTCCTCACGCGGATTGCAGTGGCCGACCACCTTGCCGTGACGCAGCACCGTGGCGCGGTCGCAGATGCGTTTGACCTCCTCGAGCCGGTGCGAGATGTAGAGGATGGATTTGCCTTCCGAGCGCAAACGCTCCAGCGTCTCGAACAGCTTGTCGGCTTCCTGCGGCGTCAGCACCGAGGTCGGCTCGTCGAGGATGATGAGCTGCGGCGTCTGCAGCAGGCAGCGGATGATCTCGATGCGCTGGCGCTCACCCACCGACAGGTCGCCGACAAGCGATTCAGGATCGAGCGGCAGGCCATAGCTGAAGGAAAGCGCCCTCGCCTTGGCCGCGATGCTGCTGATCGGCGAGCCGTCGTCCAGCGATAGCGCGATGTTTTCGGCCGCGGTCAGCGCCTCGAACAGCGAAAAATGCTGGAACACCATGCCGATGCCGAGTTTTTTCGCGGCGCCGGGGTTGGAAATCCTGACCGCCTGGCCGTTCCAGAAGATCTCGCCGGCATTGGGCTCCAGCGAGCCGAACAGCATCTTGACCAGCGTCGACTTGCCGGCGCCGTTTTCGCCGAGCAAAGCGTGGATCTCACCCCTGGCGATGTCGAGATCGATATGATCGCACGCAGTCAGCGTGCCGAATATCTTGGTGAGGCCACGCACCTCGAGCAGGTTCGTGCCGTCGTGATTTGCACTCACAGTGCCTCCCATCTGGTTAGCCAGACATGTTCTGTGTTCCCGCAGGCATGGTAGGCGCGGCCGGCTCTCATCGGAAAGCGGCACGCGTCTTGAAAGAGCTTCAAGAATTTCAGCGGAAATTCAAGGGATAGCAAGGAAGAACGGACTAAGGGACGAGAATGGTGGTCCCTGTGGTCCTGCGGCCCTCGAGGTCGGAATGCGCCTTGCCGGCGTCCTTGAGCGCATAGCGCTGGTTGATCTTGATCTCGACCGCGCCGCTGAGCACGACCTCGAACAGGGCGGCAGCAGAAGCGTCGAGGTCCTCGCGTTTTGCGTTGTAGACGAACAGTGTCGGCCTTGTTGCGAACAGCGAGCCCTTCTGTGCCAGCAACGACATGCTGAACGGCGGTATAGGTCCCGAGGACTGGCCGAAGCTGACGAACATCCCAAGCGGCCGCAGGCAGTCGAGCGAAGCCGGAAATGTGTCGTTGCCGACGGAATCGTAGACGACATCGCATTTTTTGCCGCCAGTGATGGCGGCGACGCCGGCGACGAAATCCTGTTCCTTGTAGTTGATGACATGATCGAAACCATGCGCCCTGGCGAGCTCGATCTTGTCGGACGAGCTGGCGGTGCCGATGACGGTCGCGCCGAGATGTTTTGCCCATTGGCCGAGGATCAGCCCGACGCCGCCTGCAGCGGCATGGAACAGGATCGTGTCGCCGGCTTTCACCTTGAACGTCCGGCGCAGCAGATATTCCGCGGTCATGCCCTTCAGCATCATCGCGGCGGCCTGTTCGTCGCTGATGCCATCCGGAACCTTGACGACCCGGCTGGCATCGATGACGCGCTGTTGCGCATAAGCCCCCGTCGTCACCGCATAGGCGATGCGATCGCCCGGATTCAGCCAGTCGACGCCCTGGCCGACCTCCAGCACCATGCCGGCGGCTTCGCTGCCTGGCACGAGCGGGAAGCCGCCGGGCGGCGGATAGAGGCCAGAGCGATGATAGACATCGATGAAATTGAGGCCGATCGCGGTGTGCCGGACCAGGATCTGCCCGGATCCCGGCTGGCCGGGGTCGGCGTCCTCGTAGGTCAGGACTTCCGGGCCGCCGTTGGCGTGAATGCGGATCGTTTTGGACATTGCTAGGCTTCCTGTGGGGCTAGGCTCTCTGTGGGAGTGGCTGATCAGGCCTTTTTGGCACCGAGATTGGGAAAGAACTGCATGATGCCACCGATGCAGGCAAGGTAAAGCCCGGTGATGGTGATGCCGATCTTGGTGAAGGTGCTGACCTGCTCGCCCAGCACGCCGATCTGATCGTAGAAGGCAGCGAGTGCCGCCTGGGCCAGGGCAAGCGCGCCGAAAGCGCACCACAAGAGAGTCATCCCAAGGTTGATGCGCCGCAGCCGCACCACCCGCACCGGGTGGATGAAGTTGATCGGCACGAACGTCAGGACGCCGGCCACCACCACCACCGCAAACGAAACCCATTGTCCGGGCTCGATGACGAACAGGGTGAACACCACCATGTTCCAGACCACGGGGAACCCCTTGAAGAAATTCTCCTTCGTCTTCATGCCGGTGTCGGCATAGTAGATGGCGCTGGAGACGACGATGATCGCCGCCGACAGAAACGACAGGCCCTCGCCCATGAAGCCGCGCTGATAGAGCGCGAAGGCCGGGATCAGCACGTAGGTCACGTAGTCGATGATGTTGTCGAGCAGTTCGCCCGACCATGTCGGCAGGATCTCCTTGACCTCGAGCTTTCTGGCGATCGGCCCATCGATGCCGTCGACGAACAGCGCCAGCCCGAGCCACCAGAACATTGCGGTCCAGCGCTCTTCGCTCGCCGCCACAAGCGACAGGAAGGCCAGGAATGAGCCTGACGCGGTCAAAAGATGGACGGAGAACGCCCTCGCCTGCGGCCAGGTGACCTTTTTCTTCGGCCGCGGAATCCGGTCCGTGATCTTTTTGGCGGCTTTTCGGGCCGTTGTGTTCTTGCTCACGGGCCCCGCCAATCCAGCTTGCAGATTTCGGCCGAACGGCCGGCGAAATTCCAGTTGCGGCCGAAAGCCCGCATCTTGCTCTTGTCGGACCTGGCCACGATGATCTCCGGAGCGATCCAGTATTCCGAATTGCTGATCACCGTGTCCTTGTCGCGATCCTTGCCGGGGATGGGTGTCACTGCCCCGTCAATGATCTTCGGTATCTGGAAGATACGCGTCTTGTCACGCGTCTCATAGGTGATCGGCACCTGTTCGACGCCGAGGAATTTGCCCACGAGGATGGAGAGCAGCGATGTGGTTCCGCCCGCCTTGCCGGTGAAGATCTTCGTCAGCGCCTTGACCGCGTAGACCGAGGCGCGGCTGTCGATAAACAGGCCGGCGGTCCAGTTGCCGCGGCTCATGTAACCGGGGATTTCCATGACCAGCCCAAGATTGAGATTGGACAGGTCGACGTCGCCGAAATGGCCGGCGTCGATGCGAAACCCGGCCCAGGTCTGGCAATAGCCTTCGGTTGGCGGATGGTTGCCAAGCGACAGCACGCAAGGGCAAAAAACCGTGCAATTGCAGGAGAGTACGAGCTCTCCCTTCATTGCCCAGCTATGATCTGCCATCGATTTTCCCCCACTCACAGCGAGACTACTAGCAGCGCGGCTGCCCAGACAAGCAGTATCGCACCGGCCAGCCGGGTTGGAACCCTGCTGGCTGTTTGTTTTTCGATCAGGGTGAACAGCCCGATCAAAGCCATCCAGAAGACGTTTATGACGCCGACGGCGAACATTACCAGCATCAGTGCCCAGCAGCAGCCGAGGCACCACAGGCCTTGCGCGACGCCAAGCCGGAAGATGCTGAGAGGCCTTGCGCTCCAGTTCGAAAACAGGATCGAGAAAGGGTTCTTGCATTTCTTCAGGCAGGCTTCCTTCAGGCCACTGAACTGATAGAGGCCGGCGATCAGCAGAGCGAGCGCACCGGCAGCGCCGATGACCGGGTCGAACATCTCGCCTGAAGAGGCGAATGCATGGGCGGCCAAGGTCAGCGCCGCGAATATCACTGAGGCGGCGAGCCAGACGCTGAGGTAGCCGGCGACCAGCACCAGCGGATGGACGACCGGTTCGCCCTTGATGCGTGCCGTGTCGGTGATTTCGCAATAGGTGCGGATCATCGGCGCGGCCGAAGGCAACATCGTTGCGATCGCCATCAGGAACCACATGAAAACGAGCGCACCGGCCTGCAGGCCGAGACTTGCGTCCAGAGGCACCGGTGAGAGGCACAGCACAAAGAACCGTTCCAGGAAATCGGGCAGCGGCAGTTGCGGCAGGCTGCGCAGGATCGTGTCGCCGGGGGCGCTGACGCCTGCAATCCCGCCTTCGGCGCCGCGGATTGCCATCGCGGCAAGGGTCAGCCAGGCAAGCAGGATGCAAGCGCCGACAACGACGTTTACCGTGACGCGAGGACTGCGCGCGATGCCGGCCATGGCGCGGCCGGCGCGGTCGAGATGCCTGAAGTCGTCCTGCTGGCCGGTCATGACATCCGAATGGGCCGAATCGCCGCGTTGATCAAGCGGCATGATCTGACCTATATGCTCATCGAACGGCAGGTCGGGTGGACCGCCTCGCATTGCAAGCCGGAAGCCGATCTTGGAGCATCAGCAAACTGCGCGGATACTGGTTGCCGGCACGGGGCCGGCAGGACTGATCGCGGCGCTCGGTTTTGCCGCCGAGGGTTTCCCGGTGACACTGGTCGGGCCGGAGGCCACCGCCCCCGATGGCCGCACGACGGCCCTGATGAACCCTGCCTTGAAAGTGCTCGACCGGCTTGGCGTGCTCGAAGCCGTCAAATCCAAGGCGGCGGCCCTGAAAGTGATGCGCATCGTCGACGCCACCAGCCGGCTGATCCGCAGCCCGGTCGTCACCTTCCGTGCCAGCGAGATCGACGAGGACCAGTTCGGGCTGAACCTTCCCAACAGCGTGCTCAACCCGGCACTCGCCAGCGCCGTTGCCGCGCATGCCGGCATCGACCGGCTGATGCCGATGGTGGCGAACTGGCATCTCGATGCCGAGCGCGCCCGTGCCGTCCTGTCCGACGGCAGCACGGTCGACGCAGCGCTGGCGGTCGCCGCCGATGGGCGGTTGTCACCGGCGCGCCAGGCGGCCGGCATCTCGACCTCGGCCCGGTCCTACCCGCAGGCAGCTCTCGTCCTCAATTTCGGCCATGGCGGCGACCATGCCTTCACCTCGACCGAATTCCACACCGAGACCGGTCCGTTCACGCAGGTCCCGCTGCCCGGCAATCGCTCCAGCCTGGTCTGGGTGGTCAAGCCCCAGACCGCGACCGACCTCGCCGCACTGGACGATGCGACGCTTTCTCAGCGGGTCGAACAGCAGATGCAGTCGATGCTGGGCCGGGTAACGGTCGAGCCGGGCAGGCAGATCTATCCGCTTTCGGCGGTGACGCCACTGCGTTTCGCCCGAGATCGGGTGGCGCTGGTCGGCGAAGCCGCCCATGTGTTTCCCCCGATTGGTGCGCAAGGCCTCAATCTCGGCATCAGGGACGTCGACGATCTAATTGGAATCGCTCGTGAAAATAGAGCCGATCCAGGTGCAGCCAAGGCGCTTGCAGCCTACGATTTCAAGCGCCGCCCCGATATTCTGGCGCGCAGCAGCGTGGTCAACCTGCTCAACATGTCGCTGCTTTCCGACATGCTGCCGGCGCAGATGGCCCGCGTTGCCGGGCTCGGTGTGCTCGGAGGCTTCGCGCCGCTTCGGGCTTTTTTCATGCGCGAGGGACTTCGTCCCGGCAGCGGTTTTGCCGCGCTTGCTGGCGGGTTAGGGAAACAGGTCCGGCGCTAGGATATTGTGCCGGATCAGGTAGAGCAGCCCGGTGACGGTCACGACCGACAGGCAGGTTGTGATCAGCACACTGGCCGACGCGCGCTGTACCCAGACGCCATACTGCTGGGCGATGACGAAGACGTTGGTGGCGGTCGGCAATGCCGCCAGAAGCACCGCCGAGAAGACCCATGTCTCAGAAAAATTGCCGATCCAGCTCAGCACGACATAGCAGAGCAACGGGTGCAGGATCAGTTTCAGCGCCGCAATCGGAACCATCTCATGCGGGACGCGATTGAGCGGCCTGAGCGCCAGGGTGACGCCCATGGCAAACAGCGCGCAAGGTGCGGCCGCCCGGGAAAGATATTCCAGAAGTCGCTCCACCGGCACGGGCGGTCGAAAGCCGATATAGGCGGCGCCGACACCCAGGGCGGTTGCGATGATGAACGGGTGCAGCACGATCTTGCGCACGACACCCAGCGCAAGCCGGAGAGGAGTGGTCTTCTCGTCGCCCGACAGCGCCATCATCATGGGTGCGAGGGCGAAATGCATGATGTTCTCGAAACAGAAGATCAGGGCGACCGGCACAGCCGCCTCCTCGCCGAAGGCCAGCAATGCCAGCCCCGGTCCCATATAGCCGATATTGCCATAGGCGGCCGCGAGCGCCTTGATGGTCGATTGCGCTATCTCGCCGCGCGAGGTCAGCACCGACCCCATGAACATCAAGGAAAATATCATGAAGGTGGAGACGACCGAACCGAAGATGAAGCGCCATTCCGTCAGGTCTTCGAACGGCGTCCTGGCAAGCAGTTGGAAGAATAGGGCCGGCAGCGCGACATAGACGATGAACGTGTTCATCCAGCCGAGCGCCTCCAGCGGCTGCCTGGTGATGCGCGCCATCAGAAACCCGACAAAAATCAAGCCGAAGAACGGAAGAACAAGACCGATGACGTCAGACATTTTTAT
The DNA here is from genome assembly GCF_040324155.1 of Mesorhizobium sp. M0011. Classification (NCBI taxonomy): domain Bacteria; kingdom Pseudomonadati; phylum Pseudomonadota; class Alphaproteobacteria; order Hyphomicrobiales; family Phyllobacteriaceae; genus Mesorhizobium; species Mesorhizobium sp. M0011. Next base: position 202,403 of record NZ_JAMYVQ010000005.1, read on the forward strand.
GCTGGTCCGAAACCCTGGCGCCGGGCTAGCCCGTTGCTTGATAGGGCGTCAAGCGCCTCGGGATTGAATTGATGCGCGGTCTGCGCCAAATAAGCCCAAGGAATTCAGTGGTGAGTACGATGAAAACAGCCAAATTCGCAATCGGACAGGTGGTTCGCCACCGGCTGTTTCCATTCAGGGGCATTATTTTCGACGTCGACCCGCAATTCGCCAACACCGACGAATGGTACGAAGCCATCCCCGCCGACGTTCGGCCGCGCAAGGATCAGCCTTTCTATCATCTGCTCGCCGAGAATTCGGAGACCGAATACATCGCCTACGTCTCCGAGCAGAATCTGCTTGAGGATCAGTCGGGTGAGCCGGTCCGGCATCCGCAGATCAAGGAGATGTTCGACAAGAGGCCGGACGGCGGCTACCAGCCGAAACGGCAGTCAAGGCACTAACCCGCGGAGAGACGGGCACAAAAAAAGCGGGGCATGACCCCGCTTCTTTGTTGGCCGGACGATATCGGCCGATCAGTTGGCGGTCTTCGCCTTGTCCTGCTCTTCCTTGAGCTTCTTGGCGAAATCCTGGTTGTTCTTGGCGACGAAGTCCTGAAGCTTCTTCTGCCGGTCCTCGATGTCCGACTGCTGCAGCGCCGGGCCGTCATAGGCGCCGCTGAAGCCCTGCAGGGCGATCTTGATCGGATTGGGCTGGTTCTGGAAATTGACGGAAGTCAGCGTGATCGCCTGGCCTTTCTTGAATGCCGCGACGAGCTGATCGGTCAGCGGCACTTCGGCCACGCAACGATCCGGGAAGCAGATCACATAGTCGAGCTTCTGCGCCTTGCCGGTGTCGATCTGCAGGCCGATGCCGGGAGGCACCAGACGGCCGGTCGGCACCGTCACCTGGAACACCTTGCGGTTCACCTTGCCCTTCAGCTCGATCAGGCTGACGCCGGTGACCAGCTGGCCGTTGCCGGCGGTGGTGATGTTCTGGACGTTGCAGATGTCGACGTCTTCCTGCTTGGTGCAGGCCTTGAACCAGCCTTGCGGAATCTGCTGTTGCTGCTGTGCGGAAGCAGCGGGAAGTCCTGCGCCGAGAAAGCCGACCACGCCAGCGGCCATGACCGACAGGCGGTACGCGTTGCTGTTCAGGCTCGTCATGTCGTGCACTTCCTCTCAAATGATCCCAGGACCGGCTTCTTCGTGCCGTGTGGTCCAGCTACCTGTTGCCGAAATGAGGCAACAGAATGACTTCGGAGGGCGTGTTACACTGCAAGCGAGGCCGAATCCAGCCCGGCGTCAGCAATTGTTGAACGCGCGGTTGGCCGGCGCGCAGCCGCCCCATGCTAGGGTGCACACCGAATCATCAAGCCGACCCAATAAGGAGACGGTCATGGGCCGCGTTGTTGTTTGGCTGATCACCGGGATATCGTTTCTCGCCCTTTCGCATCAGCCGGCCGCATCGGAGCCGAAGCACGCTATCGCCATGCAGGGCGAGCCGGCGCTGCCGCCCGGCTATACGCATTTCGATTACGTCAATCCCGATGCGCCGAAGTTTGTCTCGATCAGCTATTGCGTCGTCGGCAGCTTCGACAACGTCAACCCTTTCATCCTCAAGAGCCTGCGCACGACGGCGCGCGGCATGATGGACACGATCTTCGGCAATCTGGTCTTCGAGCCGTTGATGCAGCGCAATTTCGATGAGGCTTTCACGCTCTACGGTTTGTTGGCCGACAGCGCCGACATGGACCCGGAGCGCAAGAGCATCGAATTCCATCTCAATCCGAAGGCCAAATGGTCGGACGGTCAGCCGGTGACGCCGGAGGACGTGCTGTTCAGCTATGACGTCTACACCGAGAAAGGCCGCCCGCCTTACAGCGACCGCATGGCCAGGGTCGCCAAGCTCGAGAAGACCGGTGACCACAGCGTGCGCTTCACCTTCAACGACAAGGCCGATCGCGAATTCCCGCTGATCATCGCGCTGACCCCGATCGTCCCGAAGCATGCCTTCGACAAGGAGACTTTCGACAGGACGACGCTCAAGCCGGTGATCGGCAGCGGCCCTTATACGATCGCGCAGGTGCAGCCCGGCCAGCGCATCGTGTTCAAGCGCAACCCGGACTACTGGGGCAAGGACGTCCCGGCCAAGCGCGGTTTCGACAATTACGACCAGATCACCATTGAGTATTTCCTCAACGCCAACGCCAAGCTCGAGGCGTTCAAGAAAGGCCTTTGCGCCATCGACGACGACAGCGATCCGGTGAAGCGCGAGCGCGATCTCGATTTTCCGGCCTTCCACAAGGGCGATGTGGTCGCGCAGACCTTCGACACCGGCATTCCGCCCGTGGTGACTGGTTTCCTGTTCAACACGCGGTTGCCGAAATTCGCCAACCCGGTCGTGCGGCGCGCGCTCGGCATGCTTTATGACTTCGAATGGGCCAACAAGAACCTGTTCGGCGGCAAGTACGCGCGGACAATGAGCTATTGGCAAAATTCCGAGCTTTCCGCGATCGGCCATCCGGCCGACGACAGGGAGAAAGCGCTTCTGGCGTCCTACCCCGGCCGCGTCCCGGCCGATGTCATGGACGGTACATGGCGGCCGCCGGTGACCGACGGATCGGGCCAGGACCGCCGCGTGCTGAAGGCAGCCTTCGATCTTTTGAAAAGTGTTGGCTACCACGTGCAGAATGGAACGATGCTCGATCCCGAAGGCAAACCCTTCGGCTTCGAGATCCTGACCGCGTCGCAGGACGAGGAGCGCCTTGCCGGCATCTACCAGCGCACGCTGGAGAAGATCGGCATCGATCTCACCATTCGCAGCCTCGACGGCGACCAGATCCAGTCGCGCAAGCAGCGCTTCGACTTCGAGGTCCTGATCGGATCGAGCGGCTTCAACAATTCGTTGTCGCCCGGCATCGAGCAGAGCGGGCGCTGGAGTTCGGCCGCGGCCAGGACGGAAGGCTCGTTCAATCTCGCCGGCGTCGCCGATCCGGCTGTGGACGCGGCGATCGAGGCGATGCTGCGCGCCCGCTCCAAGGAGGATTATGTTGCCGCAGTTCGCGTTCTCGACCGGCTGCTGATCTCCGGCAACTACATGGTGCCGATGCAGTACAACACGCAGCAATGGATCGCCTACTGGAACTACCTGGAACATCCGCAAAAGACGCCCATATTCGGGTATCAACTGCCAACATGGTGGCGCAAGCCCAACTGAGGGATCAGGAGGTCGAGATGAGCGAATTGAGCGCCATCACCGTCGATGTGGTGTCCGATGTCGTCTGCCCCTGGTGCTTCATCGGCCAGAAGCGGCTCGACAGGGCGATTGCCGCCGTCGGCGATGTCGACGTGCATGTCCGCTGGCGGCCGTTCCAGCTCGATCCAACCATTCCGTCTGATGGCAAGGACCGCCGCGAATACATGCTGGCAAAATTCGGCAGCGACGAGCGCATCCGCGAGATTCACGCCCGCATCGAGCCGCTGGGCGAAATCGAAGGCATCTCGTTCGCCTTCGACGCCATCAAGGTGGCGCCGAACACGCTGGATGCGCACCGGCTGATCCGCTGGGCAGGTGCCGCCGGCGAAGCCATTCAGAACAGGCTTGTGCGCCGGCTGTTCCAGTTGAATTTCGAGGACGGCGCCAACATTGGCGATCATGCCGTGCTGGTCGAGGCGGCGCGCGAGGCCGGCATGGATGCGTCCGTGGTCGCCACGCTTTTGCCGACCGAGGCCGATGTCGAGGCGGTGCGCACCGAGATCGCCACCGCGTCGCGCATGGGCATTTCTGGTGTACCGTGCTTCCTGCTCGAGGACAAATACGCGGTCATGGGCGCGCAGGATGCCGACACGCTGGCCGATGCCATTCGCCAGGTGGCGGCCGCCAAGGCGCGCGGCGAACTGGAAAAGGCCGGCTGAGCCGACCGCCCTCTACTGTCCGCGACAGCAGGAAACGTTACTTCACCGTCGCCTTGGCCTTGCTGATGAAAAATCCATGGCCGTTCGTCGCCATGCAGGACAGTCCCTTGGTTGACGACTGGCACGAAAACGGCCCGGCGCTCCAGCTGTTGCCGTAGCCAAGCTTGTCGACATCGCTGCAGCAGCCCTGCTCGCCTGGGTTCTTGATCAGCGTGGCTGGCCCCTTCGGACCCAGGATAATCGTGACGTAGCTTGGCTCGACGCGCGAGCAGCTCAGCTCCGGGCCACCATCCCTTGGTTCATAGGTGCCGGTGCCGCCTTTGGGCGTGTAGATGCAGCCGATGTTGCCGGACGGCGTGTTGAACTCGATCTGGCCTTCGGCGCTGGCCGGGATGCTCTGCTCGCCGGCATGCGCCAAAGGTACGAGGGGCAGCCAGGCGAAGAGGGACAGGATTGCGGCCGCGCGTGCAAGCATTGGGAGCTTCCTTGTTGGAGAACCGAACATGCATGAGTGTCGACGATGCCAGGCAAGGTTCAATCCCAAGCGGATGAATTGTCAAACGCAGTTCCTCAGCCGATCCGACAAGGAAGCGCCGCTCGGCCGATTCTCCGGTCACGTCCTGCCTCCGGCAAGGACGACAACGGCAAACCCGGCGAGATCGCGAACGGCAATCGGGTGTTCGGGTCAACCCGCTTTGAGAAAAGCGCTCGGTCCGGACGATTTTGAGTTCACAAAACCGTGTGAAACACTTCCCTAAGGGAAGCCGCTCCAACGTTGCGTTTCTCCAACTCAAACATTTGAAATCAAAAGCGATATCGTGATTTTTGCCTATCGTTGTCGCTATATTTCAGCATGTAATCTGTTGCCTCACGGCAACGGCTGCCGGGGCAATCCGGTCCGCCCGGTTTTAAATTAATGGAAAATGATCAATTGGTGTTACCATCCGTAACAAAAGAAAAAAGGTTTGGGCGGGATCGTGATTCGGGTCGGTAGACCATCGCAAGAGTCAGTACCGGAAAAAACACCTCGCGATGCCGCAGGGCGATCGCTTCTGACGCCGGTGTCGTCGATGCGCAGCTTCTGGGGCCTGATGCGGGCCTACTGGGTTTCCGACCGCTGGAAGGAAGCCTGGACGCTGACGCTGGTGATCGCACTGCTCACGGCGCTGTCCAGCAAGGCCGGTGTTTGGTTCGCCGAAGCCTCCGGCGAACTGGTCAACTCGATCGCCTTCTTCCATGACGCCGCCAACACCACGCCGCTTCGCTCGCTGCTGGTCAATGCCGGCGTCCTGGTGCTGCTGGTCGTGCTCAAGGACGCCGGCTTCACCGGCATCCGCAGCCTCGTGTCAGCGACATTGCACCGCAAATGGCGCGGCTGGCTGGACAGCCGCTTCAACGAAGCGCTGCTCGACACCAATCATACGCATTTCCACGCCCAGCATGGTTCGTCCGGCAATGCCGCTCCCGACAACATCGATCAGCGCGTCCAGGAATCGATCAAGGACATGACCGGCGGAGCCATCGGCCTCGCCATGGGCGTCCTGGGTGTTGCCACATCGCTTTATTTCGTCGGCCAGAAATTGCTTGAAAACTCGGCGGAAGTGAAAGGGCTGGAATTTCTCGGCAGCTACGGCAGCGCGGTTTTGGCTTTCCTGGCGGTCGCCACCTACGTGCCGCTGAACACTTGGATCGCGGTCAAACTGGGTCGTCTGCTGGAACGGCTCAACGTCAGGATGCAGCAATCCGAAGGCAGCTATCGCGGCGAGTTGACCACTTTCCTGCGTCGCAGCTTCCATGTCGCGGCCTCGCAAGGCGAGGATGTGCAGAAGACGATGCACAATCGACTTTATGTCGACATCGACCGCACTTGGGCGCGGCTGAATATCGTCAACACAGGCTACAATTCGTTCGAGCTGATCTACAATTTCATTGGCGCCCGCATTGTCGCCTATGGACCTGGCCTGGTGCCGTTCATCCACAACGGTTTCGATCTCAAGGGCTACATAACCGGCTCCGAGCTGGTCAATTCGCTGATCAGTCAATGCTCCTGGTTCATCCACGTCATGCCGAACATCGCAACGTTGCGCGCCAACAGCCAGCGCGTCATCGAATTGGCGCAGGCGATCGAGAATGTCCAGCATCCGCAGGAATTCTACAGCCAGACCGGCCGCTCCGATTTCCACTACACCAGCCAGAACCCGGTTTTTGGCCTGACCATCCAGAAGCTCGAACTGGCGCATCAAGGCGAGGATGCGACGCCCTTCCTCAGCGCCGCCAATCTGCGCTTCCGGCGCGGCGAATGGACTTTCCTGAAGGGCGAGTCCGGCTGCGGCAAGACTTCGCTGATCAAGGCGATCAATGGCCTGTGGCCCTATGGCCGCGGCACCATCGTCTTCCCCGAGGGCGTCAAGAGTTTCTATGCCGCCCAGGAGGTCAAGCTGCAGCAGGTGACGCTGAAGCAACTGGTCTGCCTTCCGGGCTCCGAGCGCGACCATGGCGACGCGCAGGTCGCGTCGGCGCTGCACAAGGCGGGGCTCGGCGACTTTATCGAGCACATGGCCGACGAAAGCCGCGAAGGCAAAAGCTGGGACCAGGTGCTGTCGGGCGGCCAGAAACAGAAGCTGGTGGTGGCCCGCATCGTGCTGCAGCAGCCGGGGCTGCTGTTCCTCGACGAGGCGACCGGCGCGCTCGACCCCGACGGCAAGGTAGCCTTCCACCAGGCCATCAAGGACAACTGCCCCGATGTCACGGTGATCAGCGTCATGCACGAGGCGGTTGCGCCAAGATCGATGACGGGCAGCGAATTCTATCACAGCATCGTCGCGATCGCCGACGGCGTCGCCACCAAGAAGCCGCTGGTTCCGACCTTGCCCGTCGAGCTCACCACCATTCTGGTGCAGCCAAGGCCGGTCCCGCGGCCGGTCGAAGACAAATGGCTGCGCTTCTCGCGCCGGCTGAAGCAGAAATAACGGTTAATCCACCCCGGTCTGCCTAGTCGAACGGCGGCCGGCAATCACAGTCTCGCGATCTCGGCCGCTCGTCGGCATTTTCCCTCCTCACCGCGATTGACACGGCAAGGCGCGCTCCTATGTTGCGCCCGCTTGCAGATAGTAAAAACGCGAACCCGCAAGCGGAAAGGTCACCGCGCCATGCCTGGCGACAGTCACAGTCGAACGCAACAGCCGTCCGCCCTGACGTGACCTCACATGGTTCATGTCCTGCCGGACGGCAAGGAGTGAGCCATGAACGAATTTACCACAGTGGCCAGCGACGAGGCCGTCGCGATTGCCCGTATCCTAGCCAACGATCACGTCGCCGACATTGTCGAGGCCCTGAACAGGGAGCCTCGAGAGACCGCGACGGAACTGCTCTGTGAAGTGACGTTCGAACGTCTGGTCGAGATCTTCGATCAGCCGGAACTCGACGGCGCGTCCGAACTCATGGAGGCGCTGCCGCGCGCCAAGGCGGGCAAGCTGCTCACCGCGATGTCGGTCGACCGTGCCGCCGACATCCTGCGCGAGCTGGAAGAGCCGGCCCGTTCCGAGCTGCTTGGCGGGCTTGCACCGCCGCTGCGCGCAACGCTGCTCTCCATCCTCGGCTATCCCGAAGGCAGCGCCGCATCGATCATGACGACGGAGTTCGTCAGCGTGCCCTCGGACTGGACCGTCGGGCAAACGCTAGACTACATCCGCAAGGTGGAGCGGACGCGCGAGACCGTGTATGCGATCTATATCGTCGATCCGCAAACGCACCTGCTTGTGCGCTCGACGGGCCTGCGCCGGCTGATCACCGGGGAGCCCGACGATTCGATCATGACGGTGGCGCCGGATCATCTTCCGGTGACGGTCGGACCGCTGACCGATCGCGAAACCCTGGCGCAGACGATCTCCAAATACGATCTGCTCGCCGTTCCGGTCGTCGACCATGGCAAGATCCTCGGCATCGTCACCATCGACGACATCATCGACACGATGGTCGCGGAGACGACCGAGGACGCGCACCGTTTCGGCGGCATGGAGGCGCTGGACGAGCCGTACATGAAGATGAGCTTCCTCGCCATGATCAAGAAACGTGGCGGCTGGCTGTGCGCGCTGTTCATCTCGGAGATGCTGACGGCCAACGCCATGCAGAGCTATGAGGGCGAGCTGGAGAAGGCGATCGTGCTGACGCTGTTCATCCCGCTGATCATGAGCTCGGGCGGCAATTCCGGCTCGCAGGCGACCTCGCTGGTCATCCGCGCGCTGGCGCTGCGCGAGATCGGTCTTGGCGACTGGTGGCGGGTGGCGCTGCGCGAGCTGCCCACCGGTCTCGTGCTGGGCGCCATGCTCGGCGTGGTCGGCGTCTGCCGCATTGCGCTGTGGCAATATATGGGCTTCTACGACTATGGCCCGCACTGGCCGCTGATCGCCACGACGGTGGGCGCGGCACTGGTCGGCATCGTCACCTTCGGTTCGCTGTCGGGGTCGATGCTGCCGTTCGCCTTGAAACGTATCGGCTTCGACCCTGCCAGCGCATCGGCGCCGTTCGTCGCCACGCTGGTCGATGTCACCGGGCTGGTGATCTACTTTTCGGTAGCGCTGGTGATCCTGCGCGGCACGCTGCTGTAGCCGTTTCCTTATCTCCGCCGCGGCAAATACTTGCCGCGGCGGAGTTCCCCAGTCCGGCTTTACCGTCAATCGACCCGCACGCCGTCCTTCACGCGGTAGGTCGGCTTGTACATGGTGACCAGTTCTTCCGCCGCTGTCGGATGCACGGCCATTGTGCGGTCGAAATCGTCCTTGGTCAGGCCGGCCTTCAGCGGGATGCCGAGCAGCTGCGCCATCTCGCCGGCGTCCGGCCCCAATATGTGGGCGCCAAGCACTTTCTTCGACGCGCCGTTGACCACCAGCTTTATCAGCATCTTCTCATCCCGCCCGGACAGGGTGTGCCGCATCGGCCGGAATGTCGCGCGGTAGATCTCGATGTCGGGGAAGCGTTTGACGGCGTCGTCCTCCGACACGCCGACAGTGCCGATCTCCGGCTGTGAAAAGACGGCGGTCGCGATCGTCTCGTGATCGGGCGCGGTTGGATTTCCCTTGAAGGCGGTTTCAATAAAACACATCGCCTCGTGGATCGCCACCGGCGTCAGTTGCACGCGGTTGGTGACGTCGCCGATCGCCCAGATGCTGTCGATGTTGGTGCGGGAATATTGGTCGACGGCGATGGCGCCGGTCTTGGTCATCTCCAGTCCGATTCCTTCCAGGCCCATATTCTCGGTGTTGGGAATGCGGCCGATGGCCAGCATCACCTGGTCGACGGTCAGCACCTCGCCGCCGCTGACGAGCGCGTCGAGCCGGCCGTCCGGCCGCTTGCGGATCCATTCGGACACGGAATGGCAGAGGATTCTTATCCCCTTCTTTTCCATCGTTTCGTGCAGCATGCGCCGCAGGTCCATGTCGAACCGGCTGAGGATCTCCTTGCCGCGATAGACCAGCGTGGTGTCGACGCCGAGACCGTGAAAAATGTTGGCGAACTCGACAGCGATGTAGCCGCCGCCCTCGATCATGATCGCCTTGGGCAATTCCTTGAGGTCGAAAGCCTCGTTGGAAAAGATGCAATGTTCATGGCCGGGCAGCGCCGGATGCGGCGCCGGGCGGCCGCCCGTGGCAATCAGGATCTGGTCTGCTGTGACGGTGCGATCCTCACCCAGGAGATGCACGACATGCGGATCGACGATCATGGCGCGCGAGTGGAAGGTCTCGCCGCCGGCGCCCTCGACGTTCCTGACGTAGATCGCCTCCAGCCGGCTGATCTCGCGATCCTTGTTGGCGACCAGCGTCTGCCAGTCGAAACTGGCTTCCGGCACCGTCCAGCCATAGCCGGCGGCGTCGGCAAAGTGCTCGGGAAATTGCGAGGCATAGACATAGAGCTTTTTCGGCACGCAGCCGCGGATGACGCAGGTGCCCCCATAGCGGTATTCCTCGGCGATGCCGACACGCTTGCCGAGAGCCGCGGCGACACGCGCCGCCCTGACCCCGCCCGAACCGCCGCCGATGACGAAAAGATCGTAGTCGTAACCGGCCATGACGCGGCTCCCAAGCTTCAGAAATGTGTCAGACAGGTAGGCCGCAAACAGTCAAAAGAAAAGCCCGGACAGGCCGGGCTTTCGCGGGAGGCCGCAAGGCCATTTGAAATGCGGGATCAGTTATTGTCCGCGGGGGCCGCGCCATCGGCGGGCGCTGCGCCATCGGCCGGAGCGGCGGCTCCGTCGGCGGGCGCGGCAGGTGCTGCCTGCGCCTTTGCCTTGGCGGCGGCGGCCAGCGTTTCGCCAACCTGCTGGGCGAGATCGCGGCCGAGGCCGTTCTGCCAGATGTCGGCTGCCTTGACCAGTTCGCGGGTCACCGTCGGGCCGCTATCGAGCAGCTTCTTGCCCGAATCGGAATTGTAGAAGGCGGCGATGTCGGCCAGTTCCTTTTCGGAGAACACTTTCGCGTAGGCGAGTGCTGCTTCCTTCTCGAGGTCGGCGCGGCGCGAGGCCAGCGCCAGCGCCTTCTCGCTGATCGTCTTGCCGATCAGTTCCTGCATGTCCGGGTTCTTCTGGATCAGCTGCGATTCGAGCGCCGCGGCTGCCTGCGGCAGGATGTTGTCGAACGGGTCGGTCGCGTGGATCGCAGCGACCGCCGCGCGGGCGGCCTTCAGGTGCGAATCCGTGACATCCTGCGAAAACGCCGGCGAAGAGAAGGCGAAAACGGCCGAGGACGCCAGAAGGACGGAAAGGCTGCGAACCCGGTTATGCAACGTCATGATCGGTAGAACTCCCTGGTTTTCGGGCGGCATGGACGGTTTGGATACCGTCGCCGCCGGCGATGATGGCCGCTGAAGCCAGCCCGATGAAAAGACCATGCTCGACCACGCCCGGAATGGCGTGGAGAGCATTCGAAAGCGCTCTTGTATCCGGAATGCGGCCAAAAGATGCATCGAGGATAAAATGGCCGCCGTCTGTAACAAAAGCCTGCCCCCCCGTCATCCTCAATGTGACCGGCCCGGAAAGACCGAGCTTTTCAGCCGCTGTGGCAACCGCGATTTCAGTGGCGCGCAGGCCGAACGGATTGACCTCGATCGGCAGCGGAAAACGACCGAGCGTCTCGACCATCTTGGAGCGGTCGGCGATGACGATCATGCTCTGGGACGCCGCGGCGACGATCTTCTCGCGCAGCAGCGCGCCGCCGCCGCCCTTGATCAAGGTCAGTTCCGGGTCGACTTCGTCGGCGCCGTCGACGGTGAGATCGAGCTCTGGCGTTTCCTCCAGCGTCGACAGCGGTACGCCAAGCTCGCGGCAGAGCAACGCGGTGCGCTCCGAAGTCGGCACGCCGATGATGGTCATGCCGGTGGCGACCTTTTCGGCAAGCAGCCGCACGAACTCTTCGGCCGTGGTGCCGGTGCCGATGCCGAGCCGCATGCCGTCGCCCACATGGGCAAGTGCGGCGCGCGCGGCTTCGACCTTCAATTGCCTTGCATCCATGTCGGTAATTGCCCCGGAAATTCGCTGCCGGGCTCGTAGCATTTTTGCCGGTCCGGTCAAAGCCCTGGACGGCGCTTCTCCAGGTGATGCCTGTGTAGGAATTATTTCCTTGACCGGTGAGGGCAGCTATGCTACATTTTTGTCCATGGTGCTGATTTGTGCCAACACCTCGCCGTCGAGGCGGGTTTTTTCATATAGGACGGCCCGCCGCGAATGCCCGGCCTGATGGGCAGGCCCCGCCTGAACGAACTGGCCCCGCGCTTGCCTTGACGCGCCGCAGCCGCTATCGCCTGCCCATTGCACACCTGCCCAGGACAGACCATGACCCGACCGATCATCGTGTTCGACCTCGACGGTACGCTGATCGACACAGCGCCGGACCTGCTCGACAGCCTGAACCACAGCCTGGCCGCCAGCGAGATCGCGGCGGTCGACGAAGCCGGCTTCAGGCGTTTTGTCGGTCACGGCGGCCGGGTGATGATCGAGCGGGCGCACGCCGCCCGTCAGCGATCGCTCGATGTCGCGGAGCACGACCGGCTGCTGAAACTGTTCCTCGACCACTACACAATCAACATCCCCGGCAAATCGCGCCCCTACCCCGGTGTCGTCGAGGCGATCGCGCGCTTCGAAAAGGCCGGCTATCTCCTGGCCATCTGCACCAACAAATACGAAGCCAACTCGCTGGCGCTGATCGAGGCGCTCGGCCTGACCCAGCATTTCGCGGCCATCGCCGGCCAGGACACGTTCGCCTTCCGCAAGCCCGACCCGCGCCATCTGATCGAGACCATCAAGCTGGCCGGCGGCGACCCGCACCGCGCGCTGATGGTCGGCGATTCGCAAACCGATATCGACACGGCAAAAGCCGCCGGCATCCCGGTGGTGGCGGTCGATTTCGGCTACACCGACCGCCATGTCCGCGAATTCGAACCCTCGGCGGTCATCTCGCATTTCGACGCCCTGACGCTCGGTCTGGCGCAAAGGCTGATTGCCGCGGCCGGGTAGTGACGGGGAGTGGCGCAGGCAATCGCATATGGGCAAAGGCTTGCGCCCTACGAATACCCCCACTCCTAACCCCTCCCCACAAAGGGGGAGGAGATTCCGTCGGCGCTGATATCAGCAGATTTCCAACGTTCTCGACGCAAAAGGCGAGAGCGCGGCAGCTTCCCTCCCCTTGTGGGGAGGGCTAGGGTGGGGGTCCTCTTCGCAAGAATCTATACTCGATAGCGTTGGGAAGCGGCCTGCCCCCCCCTCGGCGACAACGCGGAAAGGGCAGCAAATCCGATCCTTAGCCGAACGCCGAACACCGGCTTGACTTCCCGCACCCGCCTCCCTTATATCGCGGCTCGCTTGGCCTTTGGGCAACGAGCGGGCGATTAGCTCAGCGGGAGAGCACACCCTTCACACGGGTGGGGTCGCAGGTTCAATCCCTGCATCGCCCACCAAAATCCTTACGGCAGTTGGCGATGTCTGGTGGAGATGCACCAGCCGCGATCAGCGCTTCATCGAGTGCAGGATGGCCTGCATGTGCTCTTCCAGGTCGAGTTCACCCCGAGCCTCGGCGGTCAACAGGTAATCGGCCTTGGCCCGGCGATCGCCTCGGCTGATCGCAGGATAGGAGCAGATGGCCAGCAGTGCTTCCTGTTCAATCCGGTCTGCCCTCTTGCGTTCGTGGCTGCTACTGCCCGCTTGATGAACAACCCTGTGAAGCCCGACATAGGTGGCTTCATGGGCTCCGATCAGCGCCCGCAATCCGGGTGAGGCCCCTTCCCCTTCAGCAAATGTCGGTTCAATGACTGAGGCCACGGCGGTGAACGCAAGAAGTGTACGGCGGGTGACTTCGGGCATGGCTCATATCCCTGCTGCCTGATCATGCAGGCACACCATAGCACCGGCGAAGCGGTTCGCAGAGATGCTCGGGGACGCGACCACACTTCTGCTGACAGATGTATTCGCTTCCGTAGCCCGCCCGCCCAGCAGCTGGTGTGGCCTTAAGTCGCAATGATTGACTTCCGAAATGCAGGGTTTCGGGCTTCATTGACGCTGCGACCAACACCATATGGTGATCCACAGCCCTCCAAAACGAGAGAAGCTCGCCTTGACACGGTCGCTTTGCGGCCATCGGCCGGCAATGGCTATGAACCAGGAACCTGAAAAACCATGCCTGAAAATATCAGACCGATTTCGAAAGACGTCCCCCTCATTCAGCTAGGCGTCTATCAGTGCCGCTTCCCGGTGAGCGAAGACCGGTCAGTGCCCGGCGGTTATCGTTTCTGTGCTGGGCCAACTTCGGCGGATCGCGTCTATTGCGATCACCACCACAGCATCGTGACCGCCGTCGACCCTCGTCGAACCCGTTCAGGTCTCCACCCCGCTCAACGACGCGCTGCGTAAGTCAAGCGGGCGGCGGCCCATTATTCGGGCAGCTGCAAACCTGTGGACTGAATCGGCACGCATTCCGGCTGCGGAACAAACCGGCACGCCAGCGAGTTTCTCTCCGACGAAAACTTGAGGGAAAGCCATGTCCAGATTTCTGCTGGCGACCAGCGTCGCCGTTCTTCTCGCCGGCGCGCCGGCCTTGGCCGCGGACGACAAGCCGCTGCCGCCGCCCAATGCCAAGAAGCTGTCCGAGATCATCGCCAAGGTCGAGCAGCGCGACGGCTTTCGCTATGTGGACGAGGTCGACTGGGATAGCGGCGCCTACACCGTCACCTATTACACGGCGGACAAGGCGAAGGTCGAAATCACCTACGATCCTGTGACGGCGGAGCCGAAATAGGGTTCGCCGGCAGACATTTCGTTCCCGGCCGTGTCAGCGGCCATTCCCGGCGCGGGCGCCTCCCCTTGCGTCAGCGTCGCTTTGATGGCTGACTGTGCGCCAGAGCAGTTCACCGCTTCATGGAAACGGTGAACCGCTCTAACTCTTTGTTTTGGCGCAATTCCGGACGGAAACCGTTTCACACTTTTCCTGGAATTGCTCTGGGCGCCGCATTGGGGGATGGGGATGGCGACGGCAAAGCACGTGATGAAGCGCATATTGATGATGTTGGCCGGCTACTTCGTGTCGGTGCTGGTCGGCCTGATCGCCATAGCGGTGATCTATGGCGTGCTCAGCTCCTTGCCCAACGCGCCCAGCTATTTCGACGTCATGGGCGTTTCGCCGATCGCGGTGCTGCTGGTGCCGCCGCTCGGCATGTTCGTCTATTTCCTGACGATCGTGGTGACCGCGCTGCAGACGCTGATCTTCGCGTTGATCGCCGAGTTCTTCTCGTTGCGCAATGTCCTGCTGCACATGGTTTTCGGCGCCGGCGCCGCGGTCGGCGGCTTCGCCCTGATCTGGCCGAGCGCACCGGAGGATATGGACCCGGAGCGTTGGGTCGACATCGGCATCATTGCCGCTGCCGGCCTTGTCGCCGGGTTGCTCTATTGGCTGATCGCCGGGCGCGACGCCGGCTTCCGGCGGCCATTGTTCCAGCGCTACTAGCTTGCAGGCTCACAATCGCGAGCCCGGCATATCGGCTGATGCCGAGCCTGAAAGAAACAGATTCCGCCGCATTATAGCCGCCAGTCGGAAAACGATCTCAAATCGGTCGCTCAGTGCGCCTTGCTGCCTGAGAGCAGCCATAGCTCGTCGTCATGGCGCTGCTGTTCCGAGCGCGGCGGCCAGTACGTCGGCGAGGCCGCGTCCGGCGCTGCCGTCCTCATCAAGGCGCGGATTGTAGATGGTGATCTCGAGGCCGACTGCCTTGCCGCTCGCCAAGGCAAGCCGGAGCGCAGCCGTCAGCTCGTCCCACGACAATCCGCCTGGCACGCGAAAATCGACAGCTGGCATGATGACGTCGTCGAGACAGTCGGCGTCGAGATGGATGAAGAAGCCGTCCAATTCAGCTCTCGTCAGGTGATCGATCGCTTCGCATGCGGCGGTCTCGATGCCCGTGGCGCGCACAGCGGGAAGGTCAAGCACCTTGAGCTCTTCGGGGAGCGGCTGGCTTCCGTACTCCTCCTGATCCTTGTGATCGCGATACGCGAAGGCGACAACGTCTTCAGGGCGGACCAGAGGACCGCGACCTTCGATGTCGGTCAGGAGCGACGGACCGTAGCCGGTGACGAAGGCGAGGTCCATCGAGGCGCCCTCACCATTGGGTTCCGCCTCTGGCTGGAAGAAATCGGCGTTGCCGTCAATGAAGAGCAAGCCGTAGCGGCCGCGTCGTCGAAACGCGAGCGCCGAGCCCAGCACGATCGTGCAATCGCCGCCCAGCACCACTGGAAACCCGCCTGCGTCAAGCACCGCTTCCACGGCGTCGGCGAGCTTGGGCGACCACTGCGCAATTGCCCTGGCGTTCAGGGTGCCGGTCTCGGGATCGGGCGTCGGGTCCTTCGGAGGCACAACCAGCCGCCCGGCGTGGCGCGCATGGATGCGCTCCGCAAGGCCAAGGTCAAGGAGCCGGTCAGGCAAGCGCTCCACACCGTCGGTCGCCAGGCCCAGCGTGGAAGGGGCTTCGAGAATCGCATAATGGCTCGGCATAGGCGCCTCCATTAGTGACTATTTTGCGGAGTAGGTCAGGGCCTCTGTTTTGTGGCCGTGTGATCGCGAATGAAGGCCCTTCCATCTGCACGCTGAAGCGAAACGTGCCCACTTCCGTAGTCTGGTCCACCTTCAGCCATCGGCAGAATGCCGACGATGGCAAAACAGCGTCGCAGAATCGCTTCGAGCGCTCAACATCATTCGTCCCTGCCGAAACAGGATCACAGTTGCGTTTTGAGCTTGTTCGATAACGGTAGCCGCCGCTCCTCGTTCCCTCTCAGCCGCCTTTCCGCTTTCGGTCAGGCCGTATTTATGAGTTAACGGTCTACCGAAGTCCTGGATCAACTCAAAGGCGAGCGAACCGCCTCCGTAGCGTCCAGAGCCTGCTTCAGGCGCGAATCGCGGTCGTAGACGTCGCCGAAATATTCGACCTTGCCGGACAGATCAGGCCAGGCGGTGAAATAGGCGACATAGACCGGGATCGTGCGCGTCACATTCTCGGTCGCATGGCCGTGCTTCAGCTTCTCGGCGATATAGTCCACGGAGGTGCCAAGCACCGCCGCTGCCATGCCGCGCGGGTCCTGCAGCCGCACGCAGCCATGGCTGAGCGCGCGCATGTCACGCTCGAAGAATGATTTCTGCGGCGTGTCGTGCATGTAGATCGCATGCTTGTTGGGGAACAGGATCTTCAACTCGCCCAGCGCGTTGGCCTCGCTCGGCTGCTGGCGCACGCTGTAGGGGATGTTCGAGCCATAGGCCCCCCAATTGACCGCCGACGAAGGAATGCGCTTGCCGCGCGAGTCCGTCACCTCATAGCCGGCCCGGTCGAGATAGCCCGGATCGTTGCGCAATCTCGGCAGCATCTCGTTGACGATGATCGACTGCGGCACGCCCCAATAGGGATGGAAATCGACCTGCTTGATCTGGTCGTAGAAGAAGGAGGTCTGGTTGGTGGTCCGGCCAACGACGACACGCGTGTTGAGCTTTTCCTCGCCATTGTCGATGTAGCTTGCGGTAAAGGCCGGCTGGTTGATGAAGACGCGCGGGCTGCCGAGATCGGAGGGCAGCCAGCGCAATTCCTCCAGCGCCACTTCCACCTTCAGCAGCTTGTCGGCCTTGGATGTTCCGGCCAGCGTCGCGACGGTGCGCGGGCCGATGACGCCGTCGCCCTTCATGCCTGCCTTCTGCTGCACGGCTTTGATGATCGGAATCAGTTCCGGATCATAGACCTCGCTGGTGGCCAGCCTGGACAGGATCTCGCCATAGGCGCCGCCCATCTCGTCATCGAGATTGCGCGCGATCAGGGTCAGCAGCTTCGGCAGTTCGGGGCTGGTTTCGCCCGGCTTCAGCAACAGTTTGGGGTCGACGACGATTTCGTTTTCCGCACTGGCCTGCAGCGATTCCAGCTCGACGCGCAGTGCCTGGTATTCCGCATTCTGCGGATGCCGCGATTCGAGATAGGTGCGCACTTGCTGGGTATGCGCCAGCGTCCTCAGCACGCCTTGCAAGTCGAGCGGCTTGGCCGGGAAATCATAGTAGCCGGTCATGCGGTTGGGATCGACGCGGCCGTTCTGGGCGTCGTGGGCATAGCGCAGCACACGCGCGGAAAGCGCCATCTCGAAACGGACGAGCTCTTTCAGTTGCGCATTGGCATCGGCCGACGATGCGCCGGCAGCGGGCACTTCGACCGTATAGTCGGCGGGCGTGAGGCCATAGCTTGAAGCCTCGCCAAGCACCCGCACCGCATCCTGCGCGCGGCTGTTGAGGCTGGTTCCGCTTATCCAGATGAAATCCGGATTGGCCGAGTAATACGCGATCAGCGCCTTGGCGATGTCGGGCTCGGCTAAGAGTTCGTAGTCACCCAAGCTGGCAACCGCATCACGGAACGCAGCGCCCGTTGCCGACGGCACGAAGGCGGCGTCCTGCGGTGTCGCCGGCTGCGGCGTCGCGGCCAATGCCGAGAAGTCGACGCGAACCAGCCGGTCGGCCTTGTAGGTGTAGTAGGATGGGCTGCTGATCTTCACATTGCCGCCGCCACCACCGGACACTTTCGGCTTTGGCTTGTTCTTCGGCGGCGGGGGCGGAAACTCGCCTTTCGGCGCATGCTTGACGCCGCCGCCGAAAAGCATGTCGAACAGCCCCTGCGCGCCTGCCTGGGGTACACCGAAAGCCAGCGTTGCCGTGATCGCCACCAGCGGTATCACGGTTGCTTTGTTTCCGAGGAATTTCATGAATCACCCGCTCCGGCCGCAACCGGTTCCCGTTCCGCACGCTAGATCGTCCCGCTCACCGCATGGCGGATGTAAGGCGCGACTATACTGATTCATACCGATTTCGTTAAGCTTTCATAAATTTTGGAAAGCCTGTTGCAGAACGGTTTCACAAGATCGTGACGGCTGGAGCGGAGGGTTGTTCCGCCCCAGCCGGAAATCTCTCGGGATCAGGCGTTGGCGCCGCCATCGATGGTCAGGGCAGCGCCGGTGACGAAGCGGCCTTCAGGGCCTGCAAGCCAGGCGACCATACCGGCAATGTCATCGGCCTTGCCGAAACGCGGTGTTGCCATCTTCCGGCGCTGATGCTCGGCGTGCGGGCCGTCGGCCGGGTTCATGTCGGTGTCGGTCGAACCGGGGTGGACGACGTTGGCGGTGATGCCGCGCGGGCCGAGGTCGCGCGCCAGCGCCTTGGTCAGGCCGACCAGCGCCGCCTTGCTGGCTGAATAGGCCGTGAGGCTGCCGTCGGTCGCCCTCTCGGCAAGGTTGCTGCCAATCGAGATGATCCTGCCGCCCTCACCCATATGCACGGCCGCCGCCTTCGAGGCGATGAATGGAGCCCGGAGATTGACCTCCATGGTCTCGTCGAAATCTGCGAGCGACAGCGTGTCGATGGGGGCGGCCCGCCAGATGCCGGCGCTGTTGACCAGGATGTCGAGCCGGCCGAAGGCGGTCACTGCGTCGTCGACGGCCTTGTCTATGGCGACCGCATCGCGGTTGTCGGCCCTGATCGCGATGGCGCGGCCGCCCTTGGCCTCGATTTCGGCGACAACCGAGCGAGCCTGCTCCTCGCCATGCACATAAGTCAGCGCGACACTGGCGCCGTCGGCCGCGAGCCGTCGCGCAATCGCCGCACCGATGCCGCGACTGCCGCCGGTGACGAGCGCGGCCTTGCCGCCCAGTTGGTTGAATGACATCGATTTCTCCTTTTGTAACGATCGATACATAAATATCTGTCAGCCTTGCCCACCGGCGTCAACTTAATTATGTATCGATCAACACAGAAAAGAGCATCATGCCGGAACGAGGCCGCCCCCGCACCTTCGATCGAACCGCAGCCCTGCGACGCGCGATGCAGGTGTTCTGGGCGCGTGGTTACGAAGGCGCATCGATGAGCGAGCTGACCGCCGCCATGGGCATCAACTCGCCCAGCCTCTACGCCGCCTTCGGCAGCAAGGAGGCACTGTTCCTGGAGGCGACGGATTTCTATTCGCACACCGAGGGTGCCGACATCTGGCTGGCATTGGACGAGGCTCCGACCGCGCGGCAGGCGATCGAACAATTCCTGAGCCTGACGGCGAAGGCCTATGCGCAGAGCGATCGCCCGCAGGGCTGCCTGATCACGCTCGGCGCGCTGCATCAGGATTCGAGCCGAGGCGCCATCTGCGACGATCTGCGCCGTCGTCGTGCCGAAAACCACACCGCCCTGCAGAAGCGTCTCGAGCGCGGCGTTGCCGAAGGCGAATTGCCGGCGGATTTCGACTCTAGTGCCGCCGCGACTTTCTTCGCCACGGTCCAGCACGGCATGTCGATCCAGGCACGCGACGGAGCCTCGCACGATGCCCTGCTGGCGACGGTGGCCGGTGCCATGGCTGCCTGGACGACAATGGCCGGCACCGACGCGACGTGACAAACGCCGGCTGGTGTGATCGAAATTCGCCAGCAAGGCCGGGAGGGACGAGAGCGTGAAAAAGGGTTATCGCGAGCTGCTGGACGAGGCGAACGCCGAGATCGAAGTGGTTTCGCCGGAGGAGGCAGCCGGACTGCTCGACGATGAAGACACCATCTTCGTCGATCTGCGCGATCCGCGCGAAGTGGAACGAGACGGCAGGATTCCCGGCGCCAAGCATGTCACCCGCGGCATGCTGGAGTTCTGGATCGACCCCGAAAGCCCTTACCACAAGCCGTTCTTCGCCTCGGGAAAGAGCTTCGTGTTCTTCTGCGCCGGCGGCTGGCGCTCGGCGCTGGCCACAAAGACGGCGCAGGACATGGGGCTTTCGCCGGTCAAGCACATCCTTGGCGGCTACACCGCCTGGAAGGCCGCCGGACTGCCGGTCGAACCCGGCGAGAAGAAGAAATAATCTCGACCGCCGCTCAGTGCAGCAGCAATGGCTCGCGATGCGTCACGAAGCCGACCGCGCGTTCGACCACGCCCTTGTCGGCGAGAATACGGCGGTGGCCGAGCCCGTCGGCCCAGTAGAGCCGCACATGGCCGCCGGCGCCGGCATAGCGCCTTGCATGATCGGCCGACACTTCGCGATCGTCCTGCGCATGGATGACCAGGGTCGGCACCGGCGCCTGGGCGAGCTGACGGTCGCCGGTGAATTCGTGCAGCGGCCGGCCGGAAAGATGCTCGACCCGGTCCGCCATGGCGGCTTGCGAGCGCGGGCCGACATTTAACATATGACTGAAGTCGGCAAAGATCGCCGGCAGGGAACTTGGCGCCGCGATCAGCACCAGGCGTCCGGCCGCCAGCGGCGGAATGTTCTTGACCGAACCGGCGATGGCATTGGCGGCGACGGCGCCGCCGAAGGAATGGCCGACCGCCGCCACGAAGGGACCGAACCATTCGCCGGCAACCCGCACCGCATCCACCGCATTGACCATGTTGAGGCGCCGGCCCTGCGACTGGCCGTGGCCGGGCAGGTCAAGCGAAACGACCCTGTAGCCGGCGGCGCGATAGCCTTCGATCAAGGCGCGCATATATTCGGTGCGCGAGCGCCAGCCATGGACGACGAGCACCGTGCCGGCGGCCGCCCTGCCCGGCTCGGGCCGGAACTCGTGCACCATGACGCAGCCGGTCGCGGTCTTCAGCCGGTGATGACGCGCCTCGGTCATGAACCCGGACGCACGCTCGACAGCGCGGCGCTCGCCATCGCTGAGCGCCTTGACATTCGGGGTGCGGCAGAACAATTCGAACGCCGCGCGTCCGCTAAGCCGCGGCGCGACACGCTCTGCCGCACCGAACACGCCCCGGATGACCTTCAGCCCGAATGATGCCATAGTGAAAATCCATCCATACGTTCAAGCATGAACATAATAGTTCAAAGATGAACAATAAACAAGAGCTGCCTTGGGACAACCCCCGTTTCCGCAACTGGGTCGCGGTGGCGCGCGCCTGCCATGTGCTGGAGCGCACGCTCGCGGTGAAGCTTGCACCGCTCGATTTGAAACCGGCGCAGCTCGACGTGCTGATGAACCTCTATCGCCACCCCGGCATGTCGCAGCACGATCTTGCCCGCAAGCTGCTCGTCGGCCGCTCCAACATCACCATGCTTTTGCCGCAGCTGGAGGCGCGCGGCCTGCTGCGCCGCGAAGGTGATGAGAAGGACAAGCGCATCCTGCGGCTCGCGCTCACCGAGGCCGGCGAGGCGCTGCTGATGCAGGCGCTGAAAGTGCATATGGCGCTGATCGAGAAGGCGATGAGCCAGTCGACGCCGGAACAATGCGACATGATCGGCGAGCAGATGCGCAAGATCTATGATGTGCTAAAAGAGGCGTGACGACCTTTCAGCCAGACCTACCACATCGTCTTCTTCGCCCGCTCCGGCCATTCCTTGTCGTAGGTTTCGCCGTCGATGTTGCTGCGGCTGGTGATTTCCAGGATTTGTCCGGGCGTCGGCAGCGACTTCGGGTCGACGTGCCTTGCCGCGTTCCAGAGCTCGGAACGGACGATGGCCCGGGCGCATTGGAAATAGACCGAATCGATGTCGACGACGGTTACCGATCGCGCCGCCTTGCCGTCCACCGTGAATGATGCGCACAGCGCCGTATCCGTGGTGATATGAGCGCGGCCGTTGACACGCAGCGTCGTGCCGGAGCCCGGTACCAGGAACAGCAGGCCGACGCGTGGGTCGCGGATGATGTTTTTCAGCGAATCGGCGCGGTTGTTGCCGCGACGATCCGGCATCATCAGGGTTTTCGGATCATGGATGCGCACAAAGCCGGCGAGATCGCCGCGCGGCGAACAGTCCAGCCCCTCCGGGCCACTGGTCGCCAGCGCGACGAACGGCGAGGCTTCGATGAAGGCGGCATATTCGGGAATGACGTGGTCGAGTTCCTTGACCAGCGAGGCCTCGCCTGGAACGCCATAGAGCGCCTCGAGCTGCTCGACCGTGGTGATGACGGACATGTTTTCGCCTCCAAACTTTTGCCGGCGCTACGCCATATCGATGACGTTTTGACGACAGCGAGGGGAATCAATTTTAGCGGTCCCGGCTCAGGCCCTTTTCCGCAAGCTCCGCGAGATAGGCTTCCCAGCGCGCATCCTTCTCGTGGCCGAGCGTATGCAGGTAATTCCAGGTGAAGATGCCGGTGTCGTGGAAATCGTCGAAGGTGATGCGCACGGCGTAGTTGCCGACTGGCTCGATCTTGAGGATTGCGACATTGCGCTTGCCGGGGACCGTCACCCGCTGATCCGGCGAATGGCCCTGCACTTCGGCCGATGGCGAGGCGACGCGCAGCAGTTCCGCCGGCAGTTCGAACGGCCGATGGTCGGGAAAGGTGACGGACAAAAGTTTGCGGTCCTTGGAGACCCTGAGCTCTTTCGGTGCGGTCATGCTGTTCGATCCCGTCTCATCCGTCCTTCCCTACGCCGCTTCGCCAAACGGGAAAAGACCTGATGAGACCGACCGACATGCGATGTCGGCTGAGGGATGTTACCAAAGATCGAGAGGCGGTATCTTGAATGAATGGCCGGATCGTATCACATAGCGGTATATAACGAAGCCGTTCACGGCCACGGGAAGCGCTTGCATGGACATGATTGATCCTTTCGGCCGCACGATCAGCTATCTCCGCGTGTCGGTCACCGACCGCTGCGATTTCCGCTGCACCTATTGCATGGCCGAGGACATGGCCTTCCTGCCGAAGAAGGACCTGCTGTCGCTGGAAGAGCTCGATCGGCTGTGCACGGTTTTCATCGAAAAGGGCGTCAGGCGGTTGCGCCTGACTGGCGGCGAGCCGCTGGTGCGCAAGAACATCATGCATCTGGTGCGCCAGCTGTCGCGGCATCTCGCCAGCGGCGCGCTGGAAGAACTGACGCTGACCACCAACGGCTCGCAGCTGTCGCGCTTTGCCGCCGAACTCGCCGATTGCGGCGTGAAGCGCATCAACGTGTCGCTCGATACGCTCGATGCCGACAAGTTCCACAAGATCACCCGCTGGGGCCATCTCGACAAGGTCATGCAAGGCATCGATGCCGCGCAGGCGGCGGGGCTGAAGGTCAAGCTCAACGCGGTGGCGCTGAAGGATTTCAACGACGCCGAGCTGCCCGAGATGATGCGCTGGGCGCATGGCCGCGGCATGGACCTGACGGTCATCGAAACCATGCCGATGGGCGAGATCGATGCCGACCGCACCGACCAGTATTTGCCGCTGTCGCTGCTGCGCGCGTCGCTGGAACGCCAGTTCACGCTGACCGACATTCCCTTCAAGACCGGCGGCCCGGCCCGCTACGTCCAGGTCGCCGAGACCGGCGGACGGCTCGGCTTCATCACGCCGATGACGCATAATTTCTGCGAAAGCTGCAACCGCGTCCGGCTGACCTGCACCGGCACCCTCTATATGTGCCTGGGCCAGGAAGATGCCGCTGACCTGCGCGCGCCCTTGCGCGCCTCCGAAGGCAACGAGCTGGTCGCCGAAGCGATAGACGAAGCGATCGGCCGCAAGCCGAAAGGCCATGACTTCATCATCGACCGCCGCACCAGCCGCCCATCGGTATCGCGCCATATGAGCGTCACCGGCGGCTGATCTTCCCGCCGATCTGTGCAAGAATTGCCGTGCGGTCATCGACTTCGGGGCAAGACATGCGGCGGTTCTTTTCATTCGGGACGTTTTTCGCTGCGATCGCGGCGAGCACGGCAATTGCCGCGCCGTTCACCTATGTGAACGAGCGCTTCGGCACCGTCTGCACCTTTCCCGAGGAAATCTTCACCGAGCACCAGCCCGAGCCTGACAATGGCGACGGGCAGCAATGGCTGAGTGCCGATGGTGCCAGCCTGATCTGCTCGGGCATCCTCAACATCGACGACGATACGCCGAAAGGCTTTGTCGCGGCGCAGAAGGCGAGCAACGAGCCGGGCTACAAGGTGACCTACAGCAGGGCCGGAAAGGACTGGGCAGTGCTGTCGGGCTTGAAGGAAGGAAAGATCTTTTACGAGCGGCGCCTGTTTGGTGGAGATGGCGTCATCCGCACGGTCTGGGTCGACTACCCTCCGGCCCTGAAGTCGAAATACGACCCGCTGGTCGGCGCCATTGCCGGCAGTCTCAAGGGACCATGAACGTTTCGGACCACACCCCAGAAAAAGTCTTGTTCGCGAACCGCAGCCGGATTTACGGCCAGTCTGTTCCAGCCTAGCCTTTCTCTGGAAGCGGCTCTTCGCTCACAGGGGGAATACATCATGCGCAAACTCATTCTTTCTCTCGCCTTGCTCGGTCTCGCGGCCGCGCCCGCCGCGGCGCAGTCGATCGGCGGCACCTATACGGTCGCCGGCACCAACTTCGACGGTTCGGCCTATGGCGGCGAAGCCACCATCACGCTGACCAGCGGGACGACCTGCGCGATCCATTGGGAAACCGGTGGCTCATCTTCCGACGGCATCTGCATGCGCAACGATGACGCCTTCTCCGCCGGCTATGTCATGGGCAAGGATATCGGCCTCGTCGTCTACAAGATGACGGACGACGGCTCGCTGCATGGTCTGTGGACCATCGCCGGCAAGGAAGGCAATGGCACCGAGGTGCTGACGCCGAAGAAGTAAGTTCTGCCGCCATTGCAGGTGATCTTCTGGGCCACAAACAAGGCTGTGGCCCAGCCCTTTGCTATTGCTGTTTCATGCCCGGCTGTTACAGGCTTGCTGCCTAAAGCGCGTCGCGTTTGAACGGATTCAGGTGACGCGCTTTAGGTCTTTGTTTCTTATGCATGCCGTTTCCCAAAAATCGAGGTCACTTTTGGGCGACATGCATTAGCAGAACCGGTAGCCGTCTTGCCCCTGTCACCAAATATTCGCGGCGCGTTGTTCATGATGGTGGCGATGGCCGGCTTCTGCCTCAACGACGCCATCACCAAATACTCGTCACAATCGATGAACATGGCGCAGGTCATGTTGATCCGTGGGGCTTTCGCTTCGCTTTTCGTTGGCTTGCTCGCCTGGCAGCGCGGCGCGCTCGCCCGCCCGGGCTCGATGCTGCAGCCTCTGGTGGCCCTGCGCGTGATCAGCGAGGCCGGTGCCACGGTGAGTTTTCTCGTCGCCCTCGCCCATTTGCCGATCGCCAATGTTTCGGCGGTGCTGCAGGCGCTGCCACTGGCGGTGACGATGGGGGCCGCGCTCGTCTTTGGCGAGGCTGTCGGCTGGCGGCGCTGGCTGGCCATCGCCATCGGATTTGCCGGCGTGCTGATCATCGTGCGGCCTGGCTTCGAAGGGTTCAGCATCTACTCGCTGGCGGCGCTGGCCAGCGTTGCCTGTTGTGCGGTGCGCGATCTCGCCACCAAGCAAATTCCCAAGGCCATTCCGACATTGCTGGTGTCGACGGCAACCGCGCTTGCCATGACCATCGTCGGTGCGGCGCTGTTGCCGGCAATGGGCGGCTGGACGCCGATGACGGGGGACAGCACAGCCCTGCTGGCCCTGGCGGCGGTGCTGGTGCTGATCGGCTACCAGTTCATCATCATGGCGATGCGGGCGGGCGACATCTCCTTCATCGCGCCGTTCCGCTATACGGCCCTGATCTGGTCGATCCTGCTTGGCCTGTTCATCTTCGCCGATATCCCCGATCCGCCGATGATCGTCGGCGCCACCATCATCATCGGCTCGGGCCTCTATGCGCTCTACCGCGAGCGGGTCGCCGGCCGGCGCAAGATCGTCGCCGAAAGCACGGGGCCGAGCATGGTTCCGGACGGAATCTAGCCAGATCATTGAAGGTTCTTGTGATTTCCGACGGCTGGCGTACAGGCTTCGTGGCATGAAGCGAGACATTGCGGGGATCATCCTGGCCGGTGGCCAGTCGAGACGGATGGGCGGCGGCGACAAGAGCCTGTTGCCGCTTGGCGATGGCTGCCTGCTTGACCAGGTCGTGTCGCGCTTCACCCCGCAAATAGAATCGCTGGCGCTCAGCGCCAATGGCGATCCTGCACGATTCCTGCGCTTTGGACTGCCGGTGCTTGCCGACAGCGTGCCCGGCTTTGCCGGGCCGCTCGCCGGAATCCTGACCGGCCTCGAATGGGCCGCGGCCAATACGTCTTGCAAAGCGATCGTCAGTGCTGCCGGCGACACGCCTTTCCTGCCGTTGAACCTTGTCGAGCGTCTGGCAGCGGCCGCCGATCAAAGTCCCGGTTCGATTGCCGTTGCCTGCTCGGCCGGCAAGCGGCACCCGACCTTCGCGCTCTGGCCGCTCGGCTGCCGCGATGCCTTGCGGCACTTTCTGGTCGACGAGGATATCAGGCGGGTTTCGGCTTTCATCGACCGGCACGGTTTTGTCGAGGTGGAATTCCCTGTTCTGCAATCGGCGGGGGTCGACCCTTTCTTCAACATCAACGATCCGGACGATCTTGTGTCTGCCGAGCGTCTGTTGCAGAGCATCAAGCCATGAACAGACGCGTCTTCGGCATCACCGGCTGGAAGAATTCCGGCAAGACGACTTTGACCGAAAGGCTGGTCACCGAACTTGTCCGGCGCGGCTGGAAAGTCTCGACGGTGAAACACGCCCATCATGATTTCGACATCGACAAACCGGGCGCCGACAGTTTTCGCCACCGGCAGGCTGGCGCCACCGAAGTCGCGATCGTCTCCGGCGTTCGCTGGGCACTGATGCACGAGCTGCGCGGCGAGGACGAGCCGACATTGGAGACTGTCCTGTCGCGGCTTGCCCCTTGCGACCTTGTGCTGGTCGAGGGCTACAAGCGCGAAGCCCATGACAAGATCGAAACCCGCCGGCTGGATGCGAAGGACCGTACGCCGCTTTCGGCGGAGGATCCCAACATCGTCGCTGTCGCCGCCGATTTTGCGATTGAAGGCGAGCTGCTGCCGGTATTCGATCTCGACGATGCAAAATCGATAGCCGACTTCATCGAGCGCACCACTGGGCTCGTTGCTTGAGCGCTGACGCAACGGCAGAATAGCCTTGCCCATTTTTGTGGTTTTGCAGTTGCTTTTTTCTTGGAAAGAATGGGAGTATCGCGCCAGCGGGCGGTCAAAAGCACCGCCCCACAGAGCCGTTCGGAACGACGGCCGGGACCATAAAGAGAGGACTATCATGCGTATTGCACTGCGTATCGCGCTCGCCGCTTCGGCCGCGCTGCTGACGCTCGGCGTAGCTCAGGCCCAGGAAAAGACCCTGAAGATCGGCACCGAAGGCGCCTACCCGCCATTCAACAACCTCACCGCCGATGGCCAGCTCGTCGGCTTCGACATCGACATCGCCAAGGCGCTTTGCGATGAGATGAAGGTCAAGTGCACCTTCGTCGCCCAGGATTGGGACGGCATCATTCCAGCCCTCCAGGCCGGCAAGTTTGACGCCATCGTCGCCTCGATGTCGATCACGCCCGAGCGCAAGGAAAAGGTCGACTTCTCGAACAAATACTACAACACGCCGTCGGCGCTCGCCGTGCCGAAAGACTCGACGTTGAAAGGCGTGACCAAGGAAGATCTCGCCGGCAAGACCATCGGCGTCGCCACCACCACCACGCATTTCAACTATGCCTCGAAGACCTACACCGACAGCACCGTCAAGGGTTATCCGAGCAGCCCCGAGGAGCAGGCCGATCTTGCCAATGGTCGTCTCGACGCCATCCAGGACGATATCGTCGTGCTGCAGCAGTTTCTGGATTCGCCTGATGGCGCCTGCTGCAAGATTCTCGGCCAGCCTTCGCCGCAGCCGGTCGAGATCTTCGGGCCGGGCGCCGGCATTGCCGTGCGCAAGGGCGAGACCGACCTGGTCAACAAGCTCAATTCGGCCATCGACGCCATCCGCGCCAATGGAAAATACAAGGAAATCAACGACAAGTACTTCAAGTTCGACGTCTACGGCGCCGAGTCCTGATAAATACGGTCAAGACGGCGGGGAATTTCCCCGCCGTCTTTCTATTCGTCTTGGGAATGCCGTGGAGATAAGACCGGTCGATGCCAGCCCAGAGCATATGGACACTTCTCAGTTGGGGACCCGAAGGCTGGCTTGACGATATTGCCTATGGCGCACTGATCACCATTGCGCTTGCGCTTGCCACGCTGCCCATCGGCCTGGCGATCGGCTTTTTCATTGCACTCGCCAAGCAGTCCGAAGAACCCTCGTTGCGCCTTGCCGCCAACATTTACACCACCGTCTTTCGCGGCCTGCCGGAGCTGGTGACGCTTTTCCTGTTCTTCTTCGGCATGCCGATCCTGCTGCAGCATCTCGTCAGGTACTTCCGGCCGGACACCACCATCGACGTCAACAGCTTTGTCGCCGGTATGATCGTGCTTGCGCTGATCTTCTCGTCCTATGCCAGCGAGGTTTTCCTGTCGGCCTTCCGGGCCATTCCGAAAGGCCAGTATGAGGGTGGCTATGCCATCGGTCTTTCGAACTGGCTGACCATGCGCAAGGTGATCGTGCCGCAACTGCTGCGCATCGCGTTCCCCGGACTGGAGAATTGCTGGCTCAGCCTGCTCAAGGACACGTCCCTGGTATCGGTCGTCGGCCTGGCCGAGACGCTGCGCAATGCCAGCATTGCCGCCCGCGTCACCAAGCACGCTTTCCTGTTCTTCGGCGTCGCCTCCCTGGTCTTTCTTGCCCTGGCCGTCCTGTCGTCCTTCGCCACCAGCGCGATTCTGCGCTCGCTTGGCCGGCGGGAGGCGCAACGATGAACGCCACGGCCACCATCGTCGAACGGCCCCCGCCCCGGGCGCGCGGCTGGCCGCGCAGGCGTATTGCCGGTTATGCGCTGGTCTGCCTGTGGATTTTGTTCGGCATTGGCATCGTCAGCTATCTCTTCCTTGCCTGGAACCCTGAGTTCTTCGCCAAATATGCGCCAGCCTATTTGCGAGGGCTTGGGGTAACGCTCTCGCTGGTTTCCATATCGATGGTGCTCGGCGCGATCCTGTCGGTGCCCGTCGCTTACGGGCGCATGTCCAAGAACCGGATCCTGTCCGGCCTCGCCTATTGCTACGTCTATTTCTTCCGCGGCACGCCGCTGCTGGTCCAGACTTATCTCGTCTATTACGGATTGGGCTCGTTCAGGGTCGAGCTCCAGTCGATCGGCCTCTGGGACTTTTTCAAGGACGCGTTCAATTGCGGCGTCTTTGCCTTTGCGCTCAACACCGCCGCCTATCAGGCCGAGATTCTGCGCGGCGCCATCGAGAGCGTGCCAAGAGGGCAGTGGGAAGGGGCGGCATCGCTTGGTCTGCACAAGTTGCAGACCTTGCGCAAGATCATCCTGCCGCAAGCCTTGATCGTCGCCTTGCGGCCCTATGGCAACGAACTGATCCTGATGGTCAAGGCGTCCGCCATCGTCGCCATCATCACGGTCTATGATCTGATGGGCAATGCAAAGCTCGCCTTCGCCAACTCGTTCGACATCCAGGCCTATATCTGGGTCGCGCTCGTCTATCTGGTGATGGTCGAGATATTGCGCCATGGCGTCGAATGGATCGAGCGCCGGATCACCGTTCACCTGAAACGCTGACTATTTCAATTCAGCTGCACCAGCCGATCCTGCCCTACGCGTCTTGACGAATTGAGCGCAGAGCCTAGAGCTTTCGCAGCAAATTCCGTTTCTGAAGGGCAAGCTCATGGCATCTGTTGCATTTCTCGGTCTTGGCGTGATGGGCTATCCGATGGCCGGGCACTTGAAGAACAAGGGTGGCCATGATGTCACCGTCTACAACCGCACCAAGGCCAAGGCCGAGCAATGGGTTGGCCAGCATGGCGGTAGCCTTGCGGCGACGCCAGCACAGGCCGCCGAGGGCAAGGATTTTGTCTTCTCCTGTGTCGGCAATGACGACGATCTGCGTTCGGTGACGACCGGTCCGGAAGGCGCCTTCAAATCGATGAAGAAGGGTTCGGTCTTCATCGACAACACCACGGCCTCGGCCGAGGTCGCTCGCGAGCTGGCGGCGGCGGCGGAAGCCGGCGGGTTTTCGTTTCTCGATGCGCCTGTCTCGGGCGGCCAGGCCGGCGCCGAGAACGGCGTGCTGACCGTCATGGTCGGCGGCGAGCAGGACGCTTTCGACAGAGCGAAGCCTGTTATCGACGCTTTTGCCCGCATGGTCGGCTTGATGGGGTCGGCCGGTGCCGGCCAGCTCACCAAGATGATCAACCAGATCACCATAGCCGGCCTCGTCCAAGGCCTGGCCGAAGGCATCCATTTCGGCAAGAAGGCCGGACTCGACATCGAGAAGGTGATCGAGGTGATTTCCAAGGGCGCCGCGGGCTCCTGGCAGATGGAGAACCGCCACAAGACGATGAACGCCGGCAAATATGATTTCGGCTTCGCCGTCGACTGGATGCGCAAGGATCTCGGCATCTGTCTGGCCGAGGCCGATCGCAATGGCGCCAGACTGCCGGTGACAGCACTTGTCGACCAGTTCTACAAGGATGTGCAGGCGATGGGCGGCAAGCGCTGGGACACGTCCTCGCTGCTGGCGCGCCTGGAGAAGTAGGTTTCCGCCGTGGCAGAGCTCTCACCTCAATCCACAGCCGCGGAAATCGTCGCCCATCTTCGCGCTATCGGGTCGGAGGAGAACCGCCTCGGCATGTTGCGCTACGGCATCAAGATCGACCGTGCGCTTGGTATCTCGCACGGCATGCAGCGGCAGATCGCCAGGAAGATCAGACGCAACCACGAGCGCGCCTTCGAGCTATGGGACACCGGCATCATGGAGCCGCAGTTCATCGCCTCCGTCACGGCTGACCCGAAACGGTTTTCTGCTGAAGATGCAAGACGATGGGCGGCCAGCTTCGACTCCTGGGACATCGTCGACGGCGTCTCCGACCTCTTTGTCGACACGGACGCCTGGAAAGAACTGATCGCCGAGTTCGCGGCGGACGAGCGGGAATTCGTTCGGCGCACGGCCTTTGCCATGATGGCCTGGTCTGTCGTCCACCGGAAGAAGGAGCCGGAGACGACCTTCCTCGCCTTCCTGCCGATCATCGAAACGCATGCCAACGACAGCCGCAATTTCGTGAAGAAAGCCGTGAACTGGGCGCTTCGGTCGATCGGCAAACGATCAATGGACATGCACGGCGCTGCCCTGGCTGTCGCCGAACGATTGGCGCAGTCGGCAGACAAGACGGCGCGCTGGATCGGCAAGGACGCCGTAAGGGAGCTGTCCAATGCCAAGACGCTCGCGCGGATCGTCGCCAGGAAAGGCTGACGGCGCGGAAATCCGCTTTCCGGCATGTCTGGATCTCGCCGACATGTGAAGTGGCTGCCGACATGCGATGCGGCTGCCGACATGTGATGCGGCGGGAGCGTTGACGTCGTTGACAGCGGCGTCTTTACTTGAGCTTCAAAGGGACGCGGCCAATGAGCAATCCTCCCAAATCAATCCTGGCCTTCGCAGCGGCATTGTTTGTGTCCGCGGCCACCGATGCCTCGGCCGAGACCGCGCACATATTCTGGAAGGATCTGCGTCCGGCTACGCAATCCGCCGCCGAAAACGTCGGGCTGCCGATGATCGCGGCAAAATTGCCCGACCATGGCGAGACGCTGTCCCTCAACCTGCAGGACAAAAGCATTCAGCTAGCCGGCTACGCATTGCCGGTCGATCGCGACGGCGATCTTGTCTATCAGTTCCTGCTGGTGCCGTGGACGGGTGCGTGCAGCCACATGCCAACGCCGCCCCCCAACCAGATCGTGCTGGTCACGCCGGCACGTCCCTACAAAATCTCCGAGGCCTATCAGCCGGTCGCGGTCACCGGCGCGCTGAAGCCGGACATGGAGAAGAGCCAGCTGTTCATCCTCGACGGCGTCAGCGTCATCCAGTCTGGCTACAGCGTCCGCAAGGCAGACGTGGTCGCCGTCGGCAGCGTACCGGACACCGTCACCCTGCCGGTCAATTCGCCCTGGAGTTTCCTCAACAAAAAGAAGAACTAAGCAGGACAACCTGCTGCAGCTCAGGCGGCGTTGGCACCCGATTCCTTGTCCAGCACCATGTAGTCGAGCGGGATTTCGGTCGTGTACTTGATCTGCTCCATGGCGAAGGACGACGACACGTCACGGATTTCGATCTTGGCGATCAGCCGCTTGTAGAAGGCGTCATAGGCGGCGATGTCTGGAACCACGACCCGCAGCAGATAATCGACGTCACCGCTCATGCGGTAGAACTCGACCACCTCGGGAAACTCCTGGATGACTTCCGAGAAACGCCGCAGCCATTCATGGCTGTGCGAATTGGTGCGGATCGACACGAAGACGGTGACGCGCACATTGACCTTTTCATGGTCGAGAATGGCAACGCGCCGCTTGATGACGCCTTCCTCCTCGAGCTTCTGGATGCGCCGCCAGCAAGGTGTTGTCGACAGCCCGACTTTCTTGGCGACGTCGGCGACCGCGAGTGTCGCGTCCTCCTGCAAAAGACGGAGAATTTTTCTATCGAGGCGGTCCATATTTTGCTCCCCAGGGGAATAGATTGGCTATACTCCCCCTTATTCCGACCTTTCACAAGAAAGAAATTCTGCCAATTGACGGAAAAGCGAGTGATTTCTTGCTGTAAGGTCAGCCGAGGCGATATCGGATTTCCGAACGCAGAAAAGGCAGCAAATCCATTTCAAACCATGGATTCTTCTTCAGCCAGCCGGTGTTGCGCCACGAGGGATGCGGCAGCGGCAGCACTTTCGGACCGACGGAATTCTCCCAGATGGAGCGCCAATCCATGACCGTTTCGGTCAGGGAGGGCCGGCGCGCCGCACCCATGTGCCAGGACTGCGCATAGATGCCGATCGTCAGCACCAGATCGATCCGTGGCATCGAGGCCATCAAAGGCGCGCGCCAGGCCGCCGCGCATTCGCGCCTCGGCGGCAGATCTCCCCCCTTGGCATCCTGGCCGGGAAAGCAGAAGCCCATCGGGACGATGGCGAATTTTTCGATGTCGTAGAATTCGTCGCTCGTCACGCCAAGCCAACTGCGCAGGCGGTCGCCGGAGGCGTCGGTGAACGGCATGCCAGACAGATGTACCTTGGTGCCGGGCGCCTGGCTGGCGATCAGGATACGGGCGCTGGACGAAGGGCGCAGTACTGGTCGTGGCTCATGCGGCAACGGCTTGCCGGCCGGATTTTCCACGCAGATACGGCAGGCGCGGACCCTGGCGACGAGGTTTTCGAGTTCAACAGTCATTCTCAGGCTGATGCGCTCGGCCGGCTGGAGACGGCCTGATGCCAGCGCAACACATTCGCGCAGTCATCCGGCACCTTGATGCGTGCCGGCTTCATGAAGTCGACGGCGATCAGGCCGGTGATGTCGGCGATCGAATAGCTGTCACCGGCGATGAACTCCCGGCTGCCCAGTTCGCCGTCCAGAAGCCTGAGGAACGCCACGGCCTTCGGCTTATTGGCCTCACCCCATTCGGGGACCTGCGGGATTTCCCATTCCTTCATGGCCGGATGGATGTGCCGGAAAGCCTGCGTGACGCAACTGAGCAAATTGAATTCCATCCGTCGCTGCCACATCTCGACCTGCGCCTTGCCGAGTGCGCCGCGCCCGAACAGGGCCGGTTCGGGATGCAGTTCCTCGAAATAACGGCAGATGGCGACGGATTCCGTGATGACGGTGCCGTCGTCGAGTTCCAGCACCGGCAGGCGTTGCAAGGGATTGCGCGAGCTGACCGCCTGTTGCCTGTGTTCGAGCGCCCCCATGTCGATGGGCACCTGCGGAACCTCGATGCCTTTCTCGGCCAGGAAAACGCGGACCCGCCGTGGATTGGGCGCCCGGCCCCCGTCGAAGAGTTTCATTCCATCCTCCTGTTCGTTCTCGGTTCCAGTTCCAGGACGCGTATCACCAGAAGCGAAAAATCTCGCGCACGGCATCGCCGATCGAGGCCAGTGTGCCGTGCTTCTTCTCGACGACTTCCCCGTGATGGCTGTCTCGCCAGTTCTGCGGCTGATCGAACGTTCCCGCCCAGATGCCGGCCTTTCCCGCCCGGGCGACGGCCTCCTCGCTCTCGAAGTCGCCATAGGCAACCGCCCA
This sequence comes from Mesorhizobium sp. M0011, assembly GCF_040324155.1. Taxonomy (NCBI): domain Bacteria; kingdom Pseudomonadati; phylum Pseudomonadota; class Alphaproteobacteria; order Hyphomicrobiales; family Phyllobacteriaceae; genus Mesorhizobium; species Mesorhizobium sp. M0011. Next base: position 236,748 of record NZ_JAMYVQ010000005.1, read on the forward strand.
GCCGGCCTCGACCTGCGCGCGGTTGAGATTCTTGCCGCCGGCGGTGCAGTCGCCGAGCAGCCGGCCATAACGATCACGCTGCCAGCCGGTACAAGAGACGGGCTTGCCGGCGATCAGGCGAACGAGCGACTGACGCGCAAGCGTGCCGCAGGAATAGTCCGCGCCGTTCTTGCGGCAGGTCTGCGTATATTCTGGAGCATCGATGCCGCGCATGCGGATACGCTCGGTGCCAAGCGTGATCGAATCGCCGTCGTTGATGATTGCCACGCCTTGCGTTTTGCGTGTCTCGACCCGGTCGAGGCGGGCCGCCAGCAGGATCAGCAGTCCGAGGATGATGACGGCAAGCCCGTAATCCACCAGCCGGCGCCACAGGCTTCTGGGGCGCGCAACGTATCGCCGGCGCGGTCTTGGCGACCACGGGCGGCTCATATGGCAAACGGTTGGTTAATCATTCGAACGTAGCTTAACACTTGGAAACCGCTGCTCGCATAAATTGAAGTTTTGATGCCCTTGCAACGCTCGAACACAGCGGACAAGTTCATTGTGGACCGCAGGAAACCTCATCGCAACAGCGATGTGGCGCGCGCGGTGCGCAAGACGCGTGACCGTCTTTCGCAGCAGGCCGGCAATCCCGATTTCGATCGCGAACTGTTGAAGCTGCATGCCCGCGCGATGACCAGCGGCGCCATCGCCATCCCGCTTCTTGTCCTGTCGATCGCGGCGGCCGGCCGGCTGGCCGGAATCGGCAACGAGATCGGGCTCTGGGCGCTGTTCGCCCTGACCTGCTACACCATCGTTGCCTTCATGGCGCGGCGCATCGAGCGCACGGAAGCTTCCGACCTCAACCCTTCGCAAGCACGACGGGAATTCCTGATCGGCCATTTCCTTTGCGGTCTCGGCTGGGCATGGTTTGTGTGGCTTGGCTGCAGCGTCTGCGAGGTCGATCCGTTCCACATCGTCAAGGCCGTGGTGCTGTTGTTCGCCATGGCGGCGACCGCGGTGATGACCTCGTCTCTGCGCGGGGCGCTGTTGGCCACCTTTGCCGTTCCCGTGGCGCTCTACGCTTATGCCGGCGCCAAGCTATGGATGCCGGTCGAGGCGATCATGGCCGCGCTGCTGGTCATGTCGCTGCCGTTTTTCGCCTATGTGGCCCGGCATCTCAACCACTCGTCCCTGATGATGTTGTCGTTCCGCTCCGAAAAGGATGCGCTGATCGCCGAACTGGAGACGGCGAAATCGATGTCGGACGAGGCGCGGCGGCGGGCCGAAGACGCCAATCTGGCGAAATCGCGGTTCCTCGCTTCGATGAGCCACGAATTGCGCACACCGCTCAACGCCATTCTCGGTTTTTCCGAGGTGATGTCGAACGAGGTGCTGGGGCCGATGAGCAATCCCACCTATCGCGACTACGCCCATGACGTGCACGAATCCGGCCAGCATCTGCTCGATCTGATCAACGAGATCCTCGACCTGTCGCGCATCGAGGCCGGCCGCTACCAGCTCAACGAAGAACCGGTGATGCTGCTTGGTATCGTCGAGGACTGCTGTCACATGATGGAGTTGAGGGCGCGCAACAAGGATATCCGGGTCGTCCAGGATTTCGAGCACGAACTGCCGCGCCTTTTCGCTGATGAGCGTGCGGTGCGACAGATCACGCTCAACCTTCTGTCGAATGCCATCAAGTTCACCGCCACCGGCGGTGAAATCCGTGTCCGCGTTGGTTGGACGGCGGGCGGCGGACAATACATTTCGATCAAGGACAACGGTCCGGGCATACCGGAAGACGAGATCCCGATCGTGCTTTCCGCCTTCGGCCAGGGCTCGATCGCGATCAAGAGCGCCGAGCAAGGCACCGGGCTTGGCCTGCCGATCGTGCAAGGGCTGCTCGCCATGCATGGCGGCGAGTTCGAGCTTCATTCCAAGCTGCGCGAAGGCACCGAGGCGATCGCCATCTTCCCACTGAGCCGGGTGATGGAGGAACTGCCAGCACTGCCGACCGCGGCGGTGGCGGCTCGACGACGGTAATCCGGCAAGACTCTAGCCGCGTACCGCAGCTGCCATGCCCGAACTGGTCAGCGCGGCGGCCTTGACCAGACCCGCGGCAAGGGCGGCCCCTGCCCCTTCGCCATGGCTGATGCCCAGATCAAGCAACGGGCGCAGGCCGAGCCTTTGGGCGGCGCGTGCATGCGCGGTCTCTGGCGACAGGCTGGCCAGAAGGCAATGATCGAGCGCGGCGGGATTGACGCCATGCAGTACCGCTGCGGCTGCCGTGGCGGCCAATCCGTCGAGCAGCAGCGGGATCTTCTGCATGCGCGCGGCAAGGATGGCGCCGGCGATCGCCGCGAATTCACGGCCGCCGACCCGGCGCAGCGCCTCGAGCGGGTCGCCGAGATGGCCGCCATGAAAAGCCAGCGCCGCATCGACCACGTCGGCCTTGCGTGCCTGCATCGCCGCATCGGCGCCCGACCCCGCGCCGACCCAGTCGAAGCCCCTGCCCCCGAACAGCGCCGTAAACAGGGCGGCAGCGACGGTGGAGTTGCCGACGCCGAGATCGCCCAGGCACAAAAGATCGGTCCCGCCGGCGATCGCTTCCATGCCGAAGGCCATGGTGGCGGCACAGCCGCGCTCGTCGAGCGCGGCATCCTCGGTGATGTCGGCGGTCGGGATGTGCAGGGCGAGATCGAAGACCTTCAGTCCGAGGTCGTTGGCGATGCAGATCTGGTTGATCGCGGCACCTCCGGCGGCGCAAAGCTCGACCGCATTGGCGGTCGCCGCCACCGGCCGTGGCGAAATGCCGTGGCGCGTGACGCCGTGATTGCCGGCAAAGACCGCCATCAGCGGTCTTGTCACCGCGGGCGGGGCCCGCCCGCTCCAGGCTGCCAGCCAGGCGGCGATGTCCTCGATACGGCCAAGCGAATTGCCTGGTTTGTCGGCCTTGGCAAACAGCATGCGCACGCGGGTCTCGGCTGCCGTGTCGGCCGCCGGCAGATTGGCCAACAGGTTGCGAAAATCGTCGAAGGGCAGTGCGCTGGTCATCTTGTTGTCGATCATTCCCTGGAGTTGGTGAGCGGCATAGCCGCCTTGCGAGGTTGGCACAACCTCTGGGATGATGGGCCTGCATTTGACGCAAAGCCGGCCCCGAAGGGCGCAATCGCGAGGGCTTGCATTGGCTTTGCCGTTGCACCATGTGGAGGTGGAACAAGGGATTCCGGATGGAAGCCCAAGAGAAAGTCATGACGGCCATCGAATCCCCGTGCATCCTGGTCTGTTCGATCGACATGAAAACCGGCTTCTGTTTCGGCTGCGGCCGCACGCGCGAGGAGATCGGCACCTGGATCGGGATGACGACGGAAACGCGCCGCAGCGTCATGGCGCAATTGCCGGCCCGGCTGGAAACGGTCGAGCGCCGGCCGCGCCGGGAAACGCGCCGCACCCGCATGGCGCGCGAACGCGACGCGCTATCGTGAGGTGCGGATGAGCCGGTTGTTCTGGATATTGATGGCCGCGATCGGGGTGGGAGCAGTCCTGCTCATGCTCAACGATTCCGCCGGCAGCACGCTCGGCGTGGAGAACAACGATTTCAGCCGACTGATCTGGCTCGGCGCCTTTGGCGCCCTTGTCGGCGCCGGCCTGCTTCGCTCGGGCCGGCCCCTGGGCGCCATGGCCCGCAACCTCGGCGCCTGGGCGGCGATCGCACTCGCGCTGATCGCTGGCTACCAGTATCGCTATGAGTTGCAGGATGTCGCCAGCCGGGTGACCGCGGGCCTTGTTCCCGGCAGCCCGCTTGCACTTGGCGTCGAGGACGGCCACGCCACGGTGACGCTCGACAAGGCCGACAACGGCCATTTCGAAGCGCGCATCCTGATCAATGGCAACCCGGTCCGGGCCGTGGTGGATACGGGTGCAACCAGCACCGTGCTGACGTCGCAGGATGCGCAGGCCGCCGGTTTCAATCCGGCGGCGCTCAACTACACCATACCGGTTTCGACCGCCAACGGCATGGCGCGCGCCGCGGCCGTGAAAACCGATCAGATTGCGATCGGCGGCATCACGCGCAAGGATATGTCGGTGATGATCGCCGCACCCGGCATGCTCAGCCAGAGCCTGCTCGGCATGAACTTCATCGGTTCATTGTCGGGTTTTGACGTGCGCGGCGACCGCATGATCCTCAGGGATTGATCCCCGAAGCTCAAGCCGCTTCGGCTGCTGCTCCACCGAACTCGACGGCCGCGAAAGCCGTCTTCAGAACGTCGGGGCCGGCGCCGGGTTTTGTCGCGTCGGTGGAGAGGATCTGCCGGTAGCGGCGCGCGCCGGGCAGGCCATGGAACAGTCCGACCATATGGCGAGTGACATGGCCAAGCCGGCCACCCTGCTCGATATGGCGTGCCGCATAGTGCGCCATCGTATCGATCAGCGCGGCAAAATCGAACGGCTCGGACTGAACGCCGTAGAAAGCGGCATCGACGCCGGCCAGAATGCCGGGCGTGTGGTAGGCGGCGCGGCCAAGCATGGCGCCGTCGACGTGACCGAGATGCGCCCGGGCCTCTTCAATCGACTGAATTCCACCATTTATTCCTATGAATTTGTTGTTCTTTTTTGCCTTCAGTCGATAGACTCTGCTGTAATCGAGCGGCGGGATGTCTCGGTTTTCCTTGGGACTCAGCCCTTCCAGCCACGCCTTGCGTGCATGCACCCACAACGCGTCGGCGCCGGCATCGAAAACCCCATCCGCCAGCGCATCGAGGGCTGGTTCCGGGTCCTGCTCGTCGACGCCTATGCGGCATTTGACCGTCACGGGGATCTTCACCGCCGCTTTCATCGCCGCAACGCAGCCGGCGACGAGGTCCGGCACCTTCATCAGGCAGGCGCCGAACGTGCCCGACTGAACGCGGTCCGACGGACAGCCGACATTGAGGTTGATCTCGTCATAGCCAAAAGCCTCGCCGATGCGGGCAGCCTCGGCGAGCTTTTCACGATCAGAGCCGCCGAGCTGCAGCGCGACCGGATGTTCCGTCGCATCGAAGCCGAGCAGCCGCTCGCGCGCGCCGTGAATGACCGCGTCGGCCACCACCATCTCGGTGTAAAGCAGCGCATGGCTCGTCAACTGGCGGTGGAAGAACCGGCAATGCCGGTCCGTCCAATCCATCATGGGTGCAATAGCCAGTCTATGCTCTTGATTTTTCAGCATTTTTTCTTTAACATCAAATCGTTAGAACCTGCCGAGTGCACACGAATTTACGCCAGAATACGACCTACCCTTTTCGCCACGTTTCGATCTCTCAGTGCACACAGAGCGCACACGAAAAAATGGCCACCTACACAAAACTCTCGTCCGGTTCCTGGCGTGTCCAAGTCCGTCGCAAGGGTCGCTACGTCAGCGAGACCTTCCTGCGCCGAGACGACGCACGGCGCTGGGCAACCGAAGCCGAGCGCCAAGTCGATCGTGGTGAGACGCCGACCAAGTCCCGTATAGCCCGCCTGAAAACTTTCGGTGAACTCATCGACCTTCATATCGACGACATGTGCGATGTAGGCAAGTCCCCTCGCCGCTCCAAGGCCGCGGCTCTCGATATGCTCCAAAGACATCTGGGGAAGTGCAACATCGCGGCTCTCGATCGCGAACGGCTCATTCGTTTTGGGCGCGACCGGGCCGCCCAAGGTGCCGGACCGATGACGCTCGGCATCGACATCGGCTTTGTAAAACTCATTCTGGCTCATGCCGCTGCAGTGCACGGCCTGCCCGTCAAGGTCGAACCGGTTGATCTCGCGCGTATTGCCCTAAAGAGGCTTGGCCTCGTTGGTAAGGGCAATCAGCGCGACAGGAGGCCGACCCAGGATGAACTCGACAGGCTCATCGCCCACTTCGATGCAAATCCTCGTCAAATAGCGCCGATTGGTCAGATAATACGTTTCGCCGTCGCAACGGCGATGCGCCAGGAGGAAATCTGCAAGGCGCGGTGGTCCGACATGGAATCTCGCACCCGGATGCTTCTCATCCGTGACCGGAAAGACCCGCGAAACAAAAACGGGAACAATCAACGCATACCCTTGTTCGCGGCAACTGGGTACGACGCATGGGCCATTGTCGAGGACCGACTGGCCAAGCGGAGCAATGACGATGATCGAATTTTCCCATTCAATCATAGGTCAGTCGGCACCGCCTTCCGTCTAGGGTGCGCTGACCTGGACATCCACGACCTTCATTTTCATGATTTGCGGCATGAAGGAACGAGCCGCCTTTTCGAAGCTGGGTTCACAATTGAACAGGTAGCGCTGGTCACAGGGCACAAGGATTGGAAGATGTTGCGGCGCTATACGCACCTCAAGCCAGAAATGCTTCATACTATCCAAGCGGCGAGGGCTGCATAAAATTGCCGCGAGTGGCCGTACCAGTTCGCAATCTCCGGCGGCGTTGAACGCCTCCGATCGGCGGTCGCGGCCACGATCTCGCTGCTTTGAAACAGAGCCTGGATGGCTTCCGTCGGTAGAAGGACCTGCGGTTTTGGAGACCGAATAGCCTTCTTACATCTGCTTGTTTGCAAAGCAATATTTGGCATTTTTCTGATCGATGTGAAAGGATTTGTGTAACGGAAACGAGCCTTTTGGCGTTAATGACAGCTATCATTAGCAACATAGATCTCTGATGAGGGCCGCCCCTATTTCGTGCATAATGAGGCAATGACCTCTGTCGAAATTTTCATAGGCACCCCTATAGGGCACGCATCGGAACGCGCTACCCTTAAGCGCGCGGTTGAGACCCTGTCGGCATATGGCATCCCAGCGGTTGTCCTTGCCAACGTGAATTTCGGCGCCCGGCAAATTGATCTCGTTATCGGCTTCGACCGGCGCGCTCTCGTTATTGAATCCAAGGGATTCAGCTCCGCCGAGCAGCGTGCAATAGTTCAGCGCATGCAGGAACCTGGTCTCGCCGATCCAGCGTTTTTCCTCGACGATGATCCGGTGCATCATGGCGATCTGACCGGCCGGACCGCCGAAGCTGAGCGCGGCCACACGCGCCCACACCCCGCGTGGCCTCAGCAAACGAAATGCCATGGCCGGGGGTCTCGGTTGGTTGGTTTGGTGCTGTCACGGTGCTCTCTGCGTTGACCATAGTTAGATCCTCGGGTCACCCGCGCTTCGAGCGGAAATATCGGTACAGGTTGTCGAACACCGAAGCGCCCTCGGCGATCCGTTGTTCGTCGCCGGCGTTCGCCATGGCGATACCGGCGATCAGGCTGGCGATGCCGGTGGTTTCCTCGCGGCCGAACTTGCTGTCCTTGAGATCGATATCGTGGACGACCTCGGCGATGGCCTGCAACGCCGTATCGGTAATGCCGGCGCGGGCCAGCAGTAACTCGAAGCTGCAGCGGTCGCCTTCATGGGTGATTTCACCCTCGAACATGTCGAAGCGCAATTCACCCTCGTTCGGCACGTATCCTTTTCCCGCCACGAAGCGGATGACCGCGTCCGGGTCGATGAAGCGCCGGATCAGCCAGCTGCAGGCAATGCGGTCGACATGCACGTCCCGGCGCGTGATCCATACCCGGCTCTTGAGGTCGCTCGCCTCGGTCGGCTTCGTCGGTTCCTTGGCCATCGCCTTGTCCTCTTTTACCAGTGTCTCGAGATCGGCGATCAGTCCTTCGACGCTGAGGCGACCAGTAGCGCCGAAAAAGTCGATCGCCACGATCTCGGCGAGCCGCTTGCGCAGGCGGCCGAGTTGCGATCGCGCCTCCGCATGCTTTTCCGACATCGCGTCCGCTCTGATCCCCGCGGCAAGATCGCGTGCGTCGTTGGCGATCTCGGCGTAATCGGCGTCACGCGCCTCGTCGAACAGCGCCCTCACCTGCGCGTCCGACAGACCGTCAAGCAGGCGTGCCTCGCACAACATAGCTTCGCCGCCGCCAGCGACGATCTCCTTGAGAAGCCATTCGAAATCCTCCTGCATCTCGGCATTGGCCGGCAGGGCGTAGACGGTGCTTTTGACTGCGACCGCGCCGATGCCTTGCAACCGTCGCCAGATCTTCACCCGAAAATAGGCGGGTTTGCTTGGCAGCTGATGGATCAGGAGCAGCCAGCGCTGTTCCTGCGATTGCCCCTCACTCATAGGTGAACCGTATCACGAACAAAGATCAATGCAACACTTGTATCATTTTCCATTCAGGCATAGCGTTCGCGTCCTCACGGATGGGCCGTGCCGCAGAGTGGGGAAACCGATGCCACACCAGATCATGCCGCTGCCGTTCAAGCCCCCTCGCCTCGTCGGCCTCTCCGAGCGGCTGTTGGCAAGCCACTATGAAAACAATTACGGCGGTGCCGTTCGCCGCCTCAACGCCATCGAACAACGGCTCGACGGGCTCGACTGGGGCGCGGCACCCGTCTTCGACATCAACGGGCTGAAGCGCGAAGAGTTGGTCGCGGCCAACTCGGCGATCCTGCACGAAATCTATTTCGATGGGCTCGGTGGCTCCGGCGATGCCGGAGACGATCTCGCGGCTGCCCTGGAGCGCGACTTTGGCAGTGTGGCGGCCTGGCGCGCGAAGTTCATGGCTTGTGCGAAGGCGCAAGCCGGCGGTTCGGGATGGACCCTGCTGACCTGGTCGGAGCCCCGCGATCGGCTGACGATCCAATGGGCAGCGGATCACACCAACTGCCTTGCCGGCGGCATTCCGATCCTCGCGCTCGACATGTACGAACATGCCTACCACATGGATTTCGGCGCCAAGGCCGGCGCCTATGTCGATGCCTTCATGAAGAACATCCATTGGGAACGGGTCGCTGCCCGCCACCGCCGGGCCATCGCGCAGCATGATCCTTCAACAGGATCGGCATCGGACGACGCGGTTCCAGCGATCGCGCCAGAGGAACTGCGGGCGCGCCTCGTTCAGGGAGAAGATCTCGTGGTGCTCGACGTCTGCCTCGCCGAGGATCTGGCAAAGCGCAGCGATATGCTGCCGGGGGCCAAGCTCCGAGCCCCCGAGAAGATCGCCGATTGGGCGGATGAGCTGCCGAGGGGCAAGCCGGTCATCGTCTATTGCGTCTACGGCTTCCAGGTCAGCGGTGACGCCGTCGCCGAACTGCGTCGCCGCGGCATCGATGCAAGTGCGCTTTCCGGCGGCATCGCCGCCTGGCATGCGATCGGCGCGCCGACCGTCCCGCTGATACTCAAGGAAGGAGATGAATCATGAAATGGGTTACCCGAGAACGGCCTGTCATCGACCGCATCGCCTGCCCCTGGCTGATTGCGCGCTTTATCGACAAGGAACCGGAGTTCCTCTTCGCACCGCCCGATCAGGTGATCTCCGTTGCCCAGGAGACGGGCGCGACACCGTATGATGTGCCTGGTGTTGAGTTCACCCATGTCGGCGACGGTTGCAGTTTCGATACCTTCGTCGCGAAATACGGGCTCGAGCGCGACCCGGCCATCGTGACCATTGCCGCGATCGTGCGCGGCGCCGATACCGACCAGCACGATCTCACGGCACAGTCGGCGGGCTTGCTCGCGATCTCCATGGGGCTGCGGGACCTGACATCCGATGACCACGAGGTTCTGAAACACGGATTCATAATCTATGACGCGCTCTACGCTTGGGCCTCGCGCCGCAAGGCTGAGACGCATAGCTGGCCGCCAGTCTCGAAGCCGGCCGTGGCAGGATGTCTGCCCGGATGCACCGCTTGCCATTTCATCCGGCTGAGCGGGTTCGGTTTGCTGCGGGCGCGCCGCTCATATGCCTCTCAGCGCGATGAAATCTGCCAGACGGCCACACCAGCAAGAATAACTCCAGCGGCACCTTCGATGGTCCGAGAAATGATATCGAACAGGCGTGGCCTGCTGTCGAAAAAATGCACGAGACGCTCCCGAAACAGGATCGACAACACGGCTACGCAAGACAGCGTCAACGCCACGCCGAACATCATGGTGATTGCGAAGAGGATGCCGGCGACCGGAACGCCTCTGGATATCGCGAAGGTCATCACAAAAAGCGTGAGTGGACACGGGATCAAGCCCGCCATGACGCCGACGGCTTCACCTTCATGCTTTTGGTGATGGCCATGGCTCAAAGCGCGCCAGAGCATCCAGACGCCGATCAGGCCGAGCAGGCCGCGACTGACATCTTCCAAAAGCGGCGCCCGGCCAACGCTACCCAAAGCAATCGAGACCAGCGGCAACGAGAGGGCTGCGATCAGCACGGCTATCGTCACATGCGTGAACGAGAGTGTCAGCGACACGAGAAGGCCGCGCGAAACCTTGGCATCCGAACCGGCCAGATACGTCGCCAGCACGGCTTTGCTGTGACCTGGCGTCAGAGCATGCGCCGCACCAAACAGCACTCCCATCGGCAAGAAGGCCATGAACGCCAGCCAGTCGCCGCCCGCCGACAGCAATTTGATCTGCTCGGCCAGCGCGAGGTAGATCGTGCGCTGAAACTCGACAAGGGTTTGGAACATCATCCGCAGGTCAATTCAAGGCACATGGCGAAGACTCACTTCGGGTTTTTTGTTCAGGCAGGACAGCTGCCATTGCAAGCAGGCCGAATTGGGACGTGCCAACGCCCATATGTGATTGTTCGCCTCAGAACGGGTCGCCATTCAGCCAGTGCCTGAGCATGATCACGGCGATGCCGGCGACGCCTGGCCTGGCTGGTCCTTACTCGTCGTTGCGCGAATGTATTTCAGGTTCTTGGTGCCGACCGCGCCGATATCGCTGACCTGGAATCCGCTCTCGGTCAACAGCGAGGCGACCGAATGCATATCGACATGACCATGCTTGTGGAGCCTGGGTAATCTGGACACCGGCCTGCCGAAATCGATGAGCAACAGCCGGCCTGCCGGCTTTGAAGGGAAGCTTCTGCGCCGTCCCGTTGACGAACGTCAGATCGAGACCGGACCGCTCGGCCTTGGCGCGCGCCCTCTCGATCATTTCGGCCGACGCATCGACGCCGGTGACGCTTCCGTCCGAACCGACCAGCCGCTTCGCAGCAATGGCAAGGGTGCCCGTTCCACAGCCGACATCGAGCATCGCTTCGCCGGGCTGGAGCTTTGCCGGGCGAAGCATGAACTCGCGAAAGCGGCCCTCGCGCCCGAGGGTCAGAACGCGCGCAAGCAAGTCATAGGCCGCCGCCCGGTGCAGGACGATGCCAATGCCCCTGTCGCTCGCGCTCTGCGCACCGTTGCCGACGAGCCCCCTGTGACGCAGGCTGCCCCACAGCGCCAGTCCCGCGATCACCGCGAGGACGAGTCCGTGGAATGCCGCCGTCCAAGCGCCAGCCTGAACATAGCCCATGCCCAATTTGGCGAGGACGAGGAAGCCGGCAACCAGCGACAGTTTGGCAAGCAGAACCAACGCTATCACCCTCTTGCGCGAATGCGGTCCGTTATTGGCGTGATGATCAGATGAATGCATGTCTGGCGACCTTCTGCTTCCTTGCGTCGTGCCCAAACCCCGATTTGAGCTCCTGGACTTGGCGTATCATAATGGACACAATGTCTGGAAATGGTGTTGTCAGACACCGGACCGCCGAATGTCCGAAACCGGGCACTGCAGAGGGCCATGGCCATGAAAATCGAACGTGCGGGCGAGCGGAACACGATCGATCGACGCGTCGCGCGGACGCGCGGCCTGCTGCAGGACGCGCTCATCGCCCTGATCCCGGAGCAGGGATATGCTGCCATCACCGTCGACGACATTTGCCGGAGGGCCAATATCGGCAGGTCGACCTTCTATACCCACTATGCCGACAAGGATGCTCTGCGCAGCGCGACCATCGAGGCGCATCTGCGGTCTATCGGCCGCAGGCGCGAGGCGGCAAGTCAAGAAACAGGTAGCCGCCTGTTCGAGTTCAGCCTGCCCATGTTCGAGCACGCCCATGCATTCCGACCGCTTCACCACGCATTGCTTGCAAGCAGCGGCGATACGATCCACGACGAACTGCGTGAGCGTATCCGGCGAGCCGTCCGGGAAGAACTCGTCGAGAAACGGATCGGCGATCGCGGCATGCCTGCCGAATTCGCCATTCAGTTCATAGCCGGCGCATTTCTTGCGGTGCTCGCCTGGTGGGTCGCCACCGACCTGTTCCAGAGGATGGCGGGAAAAGGCATCGGCGCCTGGGGTATGCCACGCTCCGATTCATAAAAGGTGGATGCCCGGCGCCAGGTAGATCGTTCGCTGGAATTCGACGAGGGTTCGGAACATGGCGATCAGATCGGCTCCGTGTCAGCCACACGTCAATTCAAGACGTGTCGCGAAGATCTTGCCGAGATCGGTCCCCGTCGGGTCACTGAAGAAAGCGTCTGTCAGGCTTTTCTGGTTTTGCGCTATGGCCGTGTCCGGATTGGGACGCACGACCGCACGTGAGCAGCCTTGCGGCAGACCCGCCACCGCAATCTTGTCGTCATCGGTAAAGTCGATTGCCGTGTAGAAGGTCGGATCATAGACGCCGATGCTGACATTTCCAGCAAGGGCCAACGGGTCCTTCGGCTGCGTTTCGAACTGGACGACGAGTTGATCGTTTTCATAGCTGACGCTGAATTTCGGCGGCGGCGCCATCGTCACGTCCTTGCCGTTCAACGTCACCATTTGAAAGTAGTTATACTCGGCCAGCGATGCATGGACGGTAAGAGCGACTTCATCGAGTTCCTTTGCATCAAGGACAAGGTCGGAATTCTTGTCGAATTCCATCAGCACAGTGCTGGAAAAGAGGTCGTCGAAACGCCAGGAATGCCGAAGTGACTTGACCGTCCGGTCGGGACCGACAATCAAATCCAGCCTCGCCTCGGCGAAGACATGCGGATGGGCGCTCGCCGCCGCGGCGGAAGCGAGCAACAGCGCCGCGCCTGATATGATGCCTGCCAGTCGCATTTTCACTCGCACTTCATCGTTTCCGGGTCAGGGAAGGCGTCTGCCATTGCAAGCAGGCCGAAATGGGACGGCCTCTCTGCGTGCCATCCATGCAGCGTGACTTATACCGGAGCAGCTACCCAAAGTCGCCCTTCAGCCAGTGGTTGAGCATGATCACCGCGATGCCGGCAAGGATTGCCAGCGCTATCATCCAGATGATCTTTTGCTTATCGCTCAACTTCCTTCTCCGGATCGATGCCGAGGAATGGTTCCTACCGCGAGTTCCTTGCAAACGCAAAAAAGACCGCGTCTCTTGCGAGAGACGGGCCATCGAGGATTGAGGACTAGAATTTCACACACCCTTGCTGCATATCGTCCGCATGGTCGAAAGACGCGGAATACTGGCATTTGTGGTTGGCGCTGTCGTCGGTTCGCTTGGCGGACTAATTGGCCTTGGCGGGGCAGAGTTCCGCCTTCCCTTCCTCATCGGGCTGTTCCGGTTTGCCGCTCTTGAAGCGGTAATTCTGAACAAGGCCACCAGTTTGGTGGTGGTTGCGTCTGCCCTTCCCTTCCGGGCCGCTACAGTGCCTCTAAGCGCCGTCGCGGCTCATTGGCCGGTCATTCTCAATCTGCTGGCGGGTAGCCTAGCCGGTGCCTGGTTCGGTGCGGGATGGGCAACAGGGCTCAAATCCGAAACGCTCTATAAGGTAATTGCCGCGCTACTGTTGCTTATCGCCCTCGTCTTGGTCTTTGGCCACGATCAGAGCTTAACAAGCCTGCCGCCTTTCAGCGGGCCGGCCTTGATCATTGCCGGGATCATCATCGGGTTCGCCATCGGCGTCGTGGCGTCGTTGCTTGGTGTAGCCGGTGGGGAACTGCTTGTCCCCACGCTCGTCCTGCTTTTCGGGATCGACATCAAGCTTGCCGGGAGCATGTCGCTTGCGGTGAGCCTTCCGACGATGATGGTCGGTTTCACCCGCTATTCGCAGGACCAAAGCTTTGGCGTAATTGCGAGGAACAAATGGTTCGTGGTCCTGATTGCTGCGGGGTCGATTGTCGGGACATGGATCGGCGGCATGTTGTTGGGCATCGTGCCAGAGAAAGTGCTGCTGCCTCTGTTGGCTGCTATCCTCGTCATCTCGGCCTACAAGGTGTGGCGCCACGAGTAGCACCGTCGGAATCACTACCCTTGGTCGCCATCGGCCGCCTGTTCACCCCGATTAATCATCGACTATCGAGCTTGCAATGATCATGCTCGACTTGATCCGGGACCTTGGCGACGTCAAATGGACAAGCTGCTTGCGATTGCCGGCAATCAATATGTAGAGTTTGGAGACGTGAGCCCCGTTTCTGTCCTCGCCGATTTTTTCCGCATCAGTCCGGGCGAAGAAACGCTCCTCGAAAGCCGCACGGTCGACATCGAACAGCCTGATTGAGCAGGTTTGCACGGCCTTGCCGTTCAAGGTGGCTTTTGTCACCGCGATCATGGTTCTGGCAGGCAGGTCGTCGCCAGTCGCCTCCCAGCCCTGGAAAGCATCTACGTCATCGACCGGAGCAAGCGCTGCGTCGCCGGACAGCGGTGTCCATCCGCGTCTCCCGGCTACAGCGGCGGTTCGCTCGAAGTCAGGCCCATGGGCAAGACAAATCGCGTGAAAAGCTTCCAACGCCAGATCGACATTATCGGCATGCGCCAGCGGCGATGTCAGCCACACAGCCGCAAACGCCAGGACAAAAAATGCCTTCGACATTCAGCGCGCCTCAGTCAGGAGAACGGAACAATCCACACGATCAAGATGGACCCTCTGGCAGTTTGGTCAAGAGAGCCAGCAATGACCCTCCTTCAGATCACCGGGCGGCGCGCGCTATCTGCAAGGTGACAGGCGGCAACGCCGCCGTGGGGCACCATCCGCAACAGGGGTTCCTCGACCCGGCAGACATCAATCGCGACTGGACAGCGCGTGTTGAACCGGCACCCCGGAGGTGGCGCGCTCGGACTTGGCGGATCGCCGGCTAGAATGATCCGGCGGCGCCCGGCTTCGATGCGAGGATCGGGAGAAGGAACAGCCGACAGCAGCGCCTGGCTGTAGGGGTGGGCCGGCTCGCGAAACAGCGGCCGGGTCACACCGGCTTCCGAAATGCGGCCGAGATACATCACCGTCACGTTCGAGCAGACTTCGCGCACGATCGCCAAGTCATGCGCGACAATGACGATGGTCAGACCAAGCTGCTTCTGCAACGACGTAAACAGGTTGACGATCTGCGCTCGGATCGAAACGTCGAGCGCGCTGAGCGGTTCGTCGCAGACCAATATGGATGGTTTGAGGGCGAGTGCGCGCGCAATCGAAACGCGCTGGCGCTGGCCGCCGGAGAGCGACCTTGGCAAACGGTCGAGCACGGTCGCGGGCAGCGCAACCAGATCCAGAAGCTCGGCGATGCGGCGGCGGCGCTCCGCCGACGAGCCGAGGCGATGGATCTGCAGCGGCTCCTCCAGCGTCTGATAGACGCTCTGCCGACGGCTCATCGACCCCAACGGATCCTGGAAGACGAACTGGACTTCGCGGCTGAACGACTTCCTGTCCGATTTCAGCCATTCGGCGCGATCCCTTCCTCCAATCAAGACAGTGCCCTCGCTCGCCTTCTGCAAACCGACGATGGTGCGCGCCAGCGTGGTCTTGCCGCAGCCGGACTCGCCGACAATGCCGTGGAACGCGCCGCGCGCGACCGACAGGTCTATACCGTCGACCGCCCGCACCGCGCCGATGCCCGAGCGGTTAGCGAAATGCACCTTCAATCCCCTGACCTCGATCGCCGGGACATCAGACATGGACAGCAATCCCTTCTCGCCGAAGCACGACCGGGCAGGCCACGCGATGCGGATTTGCCGAGATCGATATCGTCTGAAGCGGAGGTCGGTGTTTTCGGCAACCGGCTTCGACCAATTCGCAGCGGTCGGCGAAACGGCAACCCGGCTCCAGCCTGATCTGGCTTGGCGGCAGGCCCGGTATCTCGCGCGTAGCCACATTGTCGTCAGCGGGAAAATCCGGCACCGATGCGAGCAGCCCACGCGTATAGGGATGGACCGGCTGGGTCAGCACATCCATCGCCGTCCCCTCCTCCGCCACCTGTCCGGCGTAAAGCACGATGACGCGGTCCGCGACGGAAGCAACCACGCCGATGTCGTGCGTGATCAGCACGACCGCGATGCCGTCCTCGTGCTGAATCTGGCGGATGAGCTCCAGAATTTGTGCCTGGACGGTGGCGTCCAGCGCTGTAGTCGGCTCGTCGGCAATCAGCACGCGCGGCCGGGCCGCCAGCGCCAGCGCGATCATCGCGCGTTGCAACATGCCGCCCGACATCTCGTGCGGATAGCGGTTGTAGCGATCCTCAGGGTCCGGAATGCCGGAGCGTGCCAGAAGCGAAACCGCTTGCTTGCGCGCAGCCTCGCGCGACAGGCCGGCGAAACGGCGCGCCTGCCGGGCCAGTTGCGGGCCGATTTTCAGCATCGGGTTGAGCGCGCTCATCGGGTCCTGGAAGATCACGCCGAAATAGCGTCCGCGCAGATCCGATAATTGCCGGGAGCCGATGCTGAGCAATTCGCTTCCGTCCGCTTGCGCCGACCCCTTCATATCCACCGTCACGCCCTCGGGCAGCAGACCGAGCGGCCCGAGCGTCATGACGGTCTTTCCCGAACCGCTTTCGCCGACGACCGCGACCGTTTCTCCAGGACGGACGTTGAACGACACCCCATCCACAGCCCGCACCGAGACGGTGGTGGCGTAGAGATCGATGACTAAATTCTCGATCGCATAGAGCGGCTGATTGTCACTCATGCTGAAGTCGTCCCGGTTTCGACGGCGTTGCGCTCGGCTTCTTCGCGAGCGCGCGCCCTTCGGCGTTTACGCAACGTCGCGCCGCGAACCGGCCGCGGCACCTTTTGCAATGCGAAAGCTTCGCCCAGAAGATTGAAGCTGACCACGACCAGCGTCAGCGCTAGGCCGGGCAGGACCACGAGCCGTGGAACCTCCTCGATGTAGCTCATGCCGTCGACGAGCATCTGACCCCACTCCGGCGTTGGCGGCGCGACGCCAAGTCCAAGAAAGCTGAGCGTAGCGATGGCCAGTACAAGAGCGCCGGCGTCGGCGCTTGCATAGACGACGACCAGGGCAAGTACATGCGGCAGGATATGGCGGACAAAAATCCACAGATGGCCAGCGCCCATGACCCTGGCCGCCTCGATATAAGGCTGCTGCAACTCGGCCGTGACGACTGCGCGGCTCATGCGGGCATAGTTCGCCCACCACGCCAAGGTGAGCGCCGTGATCATCGACCAATAGCCGGTGCCCAGAATGCCGATCAGCGCCAGCGCGATCACCAGGCTCGGAAGCGCCAGCGCAATATCGATGAGGCTGATCAGGACAAGCTCGACACGTCCCCCGACGTAGCCGGCAAAGGAGCCGATCGTCACGCCGATCGCCAGTGCGGCGACGAGCACGATCACCATCGCCACCAAGGAAATGCGGGCGCCGCCGACGATGCGGCTGAGGACATCACGGCCGAGATAGTCGGTGCCGAGCCAGTGGCTCCAGCTCATGCCCTCCAATGTCGCCGAATAATCCTGCGCGCTTGGATCGTAAGGCATGATCACCGGGGCAAAGATGCCGACGAGCACAAAGCCGATGACGGGGAGCAGCACCAGCCACGGCCAGCCCTTGATATCCTTGATTGCGGAAATGTTCATCGCCTCATGCTCCCCGCGCCCGGCGCATTCGCGGATCCACAACGATGCAAATCATGTCGACAATGAAATTGACCATGACGAAGAAGACGACAAACAGCAGCAGCACCGACTGCATGCCGATGTAGTCGCGGAAGCGTATGGCCTCGATGAAGAAGGCACCGACGCCACGCAATGCAAACACCGTCTCGACGACGATCGATCCGATGATCATCAGCGTGAACTGGGCTCCGAACGTCGTCAGGAACGGAATGGCGATATTGGGCAGCGCCTCGCGCAGCAGCACCTGGGTTCTCGTGTAGCCCTTGGCGAAGCCCGTCGTCGCAAACGGCCGCGACATCGCTTCCTGGAGGTTGACCCGAGCGACGCGGCTGAGAACGCAGGCCGGGAACAGCGCGATCGTCACCCATGGCAGAAGCCATGAGGTGAAGCCGCTGGTGCCGAAGGTGGGCACCCAGCCAAGCATCACCGAAAACACGATGACCAGCAGCGCCGCCACGAAGAAGTTCGGGGTCGACGCGCCGATCAAGGAAAATGCGTGCAGGAACCTGTCCATCACGCCGCCATTGCTGACGGCGCCAGCGATGCCAAGCATAATCGACAGGATGAAGGCGAGAACGCCGCCGCCGGCAAGCAGAGCCGTCGTCATCGGAATGCGGGCGGCAAACTCCTGAGAAATCGGCTTTCCCGTTCGCAGTGAAATGCCGAAATCGCCGGCCAGCGCGCTGGCCAGCCAGCGTCCATAGCGGATCGGCAGCGGGTCGTGAAGGCCAAGCTCGTTGCCGATCTTGGCGATCATTTCGGCGTCCGCGCCGGGGCCCGCCGCACGCTCGGCAATCAGCGCCGCAACATTGCCCGGAGCGGCCGCAACTAGGGCGAATGTCAGCGCGGATGCCGCCAGGATCAATAGGCAGGCAAGCAGCATCCGTCGCAGGATCGTGCGCTTCATCGTCAGGCCTCGCTTGGGCTCGAAGTCTTCAGGCCTTCAGCGTGATCGCCTTGAACGGCAGATCATAGTCGGTCGCCGGGAGCGAGAAATTCTCCGCGCGCGGATTGTGTGCCCACAGTCTCTGGCTGACGACGAGAGGACAGATGGCGGTGTTGTCGTGGAGCCAGTCGTAGAGGGCCTGCATCTTCAGGTCGCGTTCGGCGCCGCTCGCCTCGAGCGCAGCCTTGACGACGCCGTCGAGCGCGTCGGAGACGTAGATCTTGCCGTCAGGGCCGCTGTCGGCGGTCGAGACGAAGGCGTTGCCGAGTGTGCCGTGCGGATCATAGGGCGCTCCATAGGTGGTGAAGAAAGCCAGGTCGTAGTCGAAGGCCGGACGCCGTTCATGCATGGTGGCATTGTCCACCGAGGACACCTGGACCTGGAAACCGACCTCGGACAACTGACCCTGGATCATTTCGGCGATGCGCCGCGACCCTGGCAGGGATTCTTCGGAAACGAGAAAGTCGATGGCCAGCGTAGAGCCAGCCTTGGTCCAGGCGCCGCCGCTGTCGACCCAGCCGCCATCGGCGAGGATCTTCTTGGCCGCCGCCACGTCGCGCACCGGCACGTCATGCCGCTTGCCCGACGACGGCACGTTTGCCGGGAACAGATCGGCGGCCGGGTCGGCAAAGCCCTCGAACAGCACCTTGGCGATCGCCGCCCTGTCGACCGATGCGTAGACGGCGTCGCGGACGGCCTTGTCGGCGATGATCTTCGACTTCGGCGAATAGCCGAGCAGCATCGTCGCCGTGCCCGGCTCGGCCACGACCTTCATGCCGTCGCTTTCCAGCGCGCGAGCGCGGCGCGGCGACAGCGTCGCCACCCAGTCGCCACCGATGACATCGAGGTCGCCCGAGCGCAGACCATTGGCGCGAGCGAGCTCATCGGGAACCACCTTCAATTCCATGCGGCTGAAGAGCGGCTTCTCACCCCAGTATTTGTCGTTGCGAACGAGGCTGGTGCCGCTCGAATCGTATTTTTCGACGATCCACGGACCGGTGCCGATTGGCGCCGTCTGCTTGCCATCCTTGTCGACCGCCTTGGGCGACAGAAAACGGACTGGCCGCACGATGGTGAGTTCAAGCAGTGCCGCCGGCACTGGCCGCTTCAGCTTGACCGTCAACTTGTTCGGTCCGTCCGTGACGATGCTGTCGAATGCATCGGAAACGCCAATCCAGGAAAAATCGCTTACCCCCATCCAGCGCTTGAGGTTCCATTCGGCCGCGGCCGAGTCGAAGGCCGTGCCGTCGCTGAAGGTCACGCCTTCACGCAGATCGAAGGCGATCGAGAGCTGATCGTCCGCGACGGTCCATTTGGTTGCAAGTCCCGGCTCCAGCACGCCGTTCTGGCCATAGTGGATCAGCGCATCGAAGACGATGGTGTAGGTGCTCAGCGTCGACACGTTCTGCAGCAAATCGAGATTGCCGGTCTCCGCGGCGATGGCAATCTTCAGCGTGTCGGTGGTTTCGGAAAAGGCGCTGCGTGGCAGCGCAGCGGCGAAGGCAAGTCCGGCGGTGGAAACAAGGAAATTGCGGCGGTCGAGAGTGATCATGTCAGTTCCCCATTTTTTGATTGATTTTGAATCATGCTAACTCGGATATGCGATATGTCTATACTTATTCGGTCTGCGTCGGCTCAAGAGAAAGGTCGGAAGCGATGGTCGCGAATGTGTTGCCATGAGCCGCTACATCCAGCTCAGTGTCACCGCCGCGAGCGCTAGGTAGCGGCCAACCTTCGCGATCGTGAGGATCACGAGGAAGCTCCAGAACGGCTCCCGCAGGACGCCCGCCACGATCGTCAGCGGATCGCCGATGAGGGGCAGCCAGCTCAACAGCAGTGACCATCGTCCATAGCGCTGGTACCATCGCGTCGCGCGCGTCAGTGCGGAGGGCTTCACCGGGAACCATTTGCGGTCGCGAAAGTGATCGACGCCCCGGCCAAGCCACCAATTGACGATCGAGCCGAGCACATTGCCTGCGCTTGCGGAGACGATGAGCAGAGCCGGAGCATAGCTTTCCGTCAGAAGCAGTCCCGCAAGGGCTGCTTCTGATTGCATCGGCAGGATTGTAGCCGCCACGAACGCGGTCAGAAAAAGACCGCCATAGACGGCGAGATCGCCAGGCATGCCGGGCGCTCAACTTGCTTTTGGCCATTGCGGGTGCCGATCATCGACAACGTAACCATGCGAATGCTCATAGCCTGCTTCCGACCATACCGCGTCGCCGATGTGCCGGTCGTCTTTGGGCAGATCGACATGCGTGTGCACAAGCACGTCCGGATCGTGTTTCGGCCACAGCCAGATCGCGGCAATCAGGGCGGCGGCGCCCATGACGCCAAGCAGAATGAATGTGAAGGGCAATCCCATTGCCGCCCCGACGCGGCCGGCAATCGGATAGGTGATCAGCCAGCAGGCATGAGACAGTGCGAATTGAGCGGCAAACAGAGCGGGCCGATCGACGGCATCGGCGGAACGCCTGATCAATCTGCCCGTTGGCGTCTGCGCCAGTGAATAGCCGAGCCCGAGCACGAACCAGAGCGGCAGCAGCAGATAGTAGCTGCTGGCGAGAGGCCCTATCAGCACCCCGGCGACCAGTATCGCGGCGCCCGAGAGCATCGCAACCCGGTCCGGTACGTTCTCAAGCAACCGCGGCAGGGCAAGAGCTGCAATCATCGATCCACCGCCAAAGGCTGCGAGCGCCAGCGCCGTGTCGGTTTGGGAGAGGCCAAATTGCGCCTGCACCAGGACCACCGTGTTGACGATCACCATGGCGCTGGCCGCCGCGACGGCAAGATTAAGGGCCAGCAGGCCGCGCAAACGCGGCGTCGCCAAATAGATGCGGATCCCGCGCGTCGTGCGTTCATAGATGCCGCGCGGCTCCGAGGGCTGCGGGCTGGGCAGAACCACAGAGACGACCAGAGCCGCTGACGCCAGGAACCCGACAACCGTGCCGGCGAACAGGCTATGGAAGCTTATGACTGAAAGCAGCGCTGCCGCGAGGATGGGGCTGACGACGCTTTCCAGGTCGTAGGCCAGTCGCGAGAGCGACAAGGCCCGTGTGTAGTCCTTCTCTTTGGGCAGCACGTCAGGGATCGAAGCCTGGAACGTCGGGGTGAAGCCTGCTGACGCCGACTGCAGGATGAAGATGAGAAGATATATCTGCCAGACTTCGGTGACGAAGGGCAGGAACACGGCGACCCCTGCCCTGATGAGGTCGAGCGAAACCAGCATGGTACGGCGTGGCAGGCGCTCGGCGAACGCGGCAGCAACGGGTGCCACGCCGACATAGGCGATCATCTTGATGGCGAGCGCCGTGCCGAGCACCGCGCCGGCATCGGCGCCGGCAAGGTCATAGGCCAGCAGCCCGAGCGCCACGGTGGCAAGGCCAGTGCCAATCAGGGCGATGACCTGGGCCAGGAAGAGATGACGGTAGGTGCGATTGGCCAAGACCTGAAGCATATTTTTGTTTTCTTGCAGTTCGAGACGGCTCGTCGAGCCAGAGACGGAGTACGAGCCGGCACACGGATCTCAGTGATGGTGGCCTTCGGGTTCGACCATCTTGAACGGCAGCACCTGTTCGCGATCCTTGGCCTTCAGGACCAGTCTTGCCTCGAATTCATGCGGCTCGGCAGGGGCCAACGTGCTCTCAAGGCGATGATGATTGTCGGCGACAGGATCGAGGTGCAACGTCTCCGGCCCCTCTGGCCGGTCGATGATCACCGTCGCCGTCAAATCGTCGGCGTGCCGGTCGATCGTCAGACGCATCCGCTCGCCGGCAGGCGTGTCGACGATCTCCAGTGTCCCCGCAGCCAGATCGCAGTCGACCTTGAACGGCTCCGGCGCATGATGACCATGAGCGTGAGAGGGTTCCGTGCCCTTTTCGGCAGATCCGGCCGGGCTTTCCAGACGCACATTCGCTTCCGCCAACGCCGGCAAGTGGGCGAACAGTTCCTCCTTGAGGGCTTCGGTGACGCCCAGCACATCCTTGGCCGTCGCCGCGTCGGCGACCCTGATGGCGACGTCGGCATGCAGGCGGTGGCCGATCCAGCGCGCCTGCACGCTTTGGACACGTTCGATACCGGGCACGTGCTCGGCGGCATGATGGATTTCATCGACGATGCCGGGCTCCACACCGTCGAGCATGCGCGTCAGCACGGCTTTCGACGACTGCCAGACGATCGCGAAGATCGCCAGCGTGATCAGGAGCCCGATGATCGGATCGGCAAGCGGGAATCCAAGCCATACGCCGAGAGCGCCCAGGACAACCGCCAGACTGGTAAAGCCGTCGGTGCGCGCATGATAACCGTCGGCGATCAGCGCGGCACTGTTGATCTCGCGGCCGACCCGGATACGGAACACGGCGACGGCTTCGTTCCCAATGAAACCGATGATGCCGGCTATGGCGACCCAGCCGAGAAATGCGATCGGCTGCGGATTGATCAACCGGTCGATCGCCTCGTAGCCGGCAACGATGGCGCTGAACAGGATGATGAGGACAATCAGAATGCCGGCCAGATCCTCGACGCGGCCCAGCCCGTAGGTGAACGCCTTGCTCGGTTGGCGACGGGCCAGCATGAAGGCGACCCACAATGGGATGGCGGTGACCGCGTCGCCGACATTGTGGATCGTGTCGGCCAGCAGTGCCACGCTGCCGGAGAGGAACACGACCACGAGCTGAAGCGCCGCCGTGATGGCCAGAACGACGAATGACCATTTGATCGCCCAGATGCCGCGCGTGGTCGTGGCGATCGTCGGGTCGATGACGCCATGGGTGTGACCATGGCCGCCCTCGCCGTGATCATGTCCGTGGCCGCCCATGCCATGCGTCATCGGGCCGAATCCGAACCAATCGCGAACTTTGTCCATTATGGCGCTTCTCACAGGTACTTGGTGATATCTTTGAACTCGTCGATCGAGCGGCGCTGCTCGAGCGCCAGCGGTCCGACGACGTCCTCAAGGCAGTGGTTGAGGTGGTCTTGGATCAGCGTCTTCTTCGCCTGGGCGATGGCCTTCTCCACGGCATGAAGTTGCTGGGCGATGTCGAGGCACGGTCGGCCGGCCTCGATCATCTCGACGATCCCGCGCAGATGGCCGTCGGCGCGCTTCAGCCGCTTGATGATGGCAGGATGGGTTTCGTGGACGTGGGGACGCTCATTCATGCCTTGATGCTATCCCCCCAGAGAGGATATTCCAAGCCTCAAAGTGGCCTCGATTCTGGTGCACGCAACCATTCGTTAGGATTTTAGAGAATAATCGTTAAGCATGCCGAATTGGACCCATAGCGCAGCCTTTCGCCTCGTCATCGCTTTCGCGATGGCGCTCGGCATGCTGCTGTCGCCTATGGGCGGTTCGGTCTCGCACGATCCCATCGCGCTCGCTGCCGCCGAGGCCGACCGTCACGCCGAACTGGCGGGACAGATCGAAGCCCACGGGCACGTCCACGATGACGGTGCAACCGAGGAGCAGGGATCCGGCCATTCTCACGGCCACAATCCCGCCGACCACTCGCACGAGACGGCGAGCACGCTTCCGGACTTTTCGCCGACCGTCCCTGCGGCCGGGCGGACCTGGGTGATTTATCCGCCGTCCTTGTCCGATCCGGAAGCAAGTTCCCGGCTCGATCGCCCTCCGAGACCGATCCTCACCGCATGATCGCGGCCGCATGCGCGGCCACCCTCAACGACGAAGATTGGAATTCTCATGCAAGGATCCTGCTATCAGGGCCTGCCGTGCTCGCCTTGCGCGCGCTGGCGACCCGCCCTACCTGTGTTGCTCGCTCTCCTGACCCTCCCATTGTTTGGGGGGGCTGCCCTCGCCCATGCCGTTGCCGAAGGCGACAAGGGCTATATCCAGGAGATCACGGGCATCAATCTGCTGCCCTTCATCTATCTCGGCGCCAAGCACATGGTGACGGGATACGACCACATCCTGTTTCTGTTCGGCGTGATCTTCTTCCTCTACCGGATGAAGCACATTGGCATCTATGTAAGCCTGTTCGCGCTCGGCCATTCCACGACCATGCTGCTTGGCGTCTATTTCAACGTTGGCATCAACAGCTACATCATCGACGCGATCATCGGCCTGTCGGTCGTCTACAAGGCGCTCGACAATATGGGCGGTTTCCAGAGGTGGCTCGGTTTCCAGCCGAACACCAAGATCGCGACCCTGATCTTCGGCTTTTTCCACGGCTTTGGCCTGTCGACGAAGATCATCGAATACAACATCTCGCCCGACGGGCTAGTGCCCAATCTTCTTGCCTTCAACGTCGGCGTTGAGATTGGCCAGCTTCTGGCACTCGCTGCCATCCTCATTGTCATGGGCTACTGGCGCCGGACCGATAGTTTCTGGCGCCACGCATACACCGCCAACACCATCATGATGACCGCCGGGTTTGTGCTGATCGGCTATCAGCTCACCGGCTGGATCGTCTCCTGAACCTCCAAGTAAAGATCCACAAAAAAGGAATTCTCCTATGTATAATACCGACATCCCGACCCGCGCCGAGCTGCCGACATCCATGCAGCTCCTTCGGTCTACCGTCATCGCAATTCTCGCGGCAGCTGCCATCCTTGTGACCATCGTGCTGCCGGCCGAATACGCCATCGATCCCACCGGCGTTGGGCGAGCGCTCGAGCTCACCGAGATGGGCGAGATCAAGACACAACTCGCCGAAGAGGCCGAGCAGGACCGCCTTCGCGAACTGCAAAACGGCACTCCGACCGCAGTGCCAGCCCCAGATCAGCAGTCGAGTCTTCTTAAGCGCGTCTTCGCTGAACTGGTGATTGGTTCCGCCTCTGCCCAGGAACTCCGGACGGACGAAATGTCGGTCACCCTGAAGCCCGGCGAAGGAGCTGAGATCAAGCTCGTCATGGCCAAGGGCGCACAGGCAAAATACTCTTGGACGGCCAATGGCGCGGTGGTGAACTTCGACACCCATGGTGACGGCGGCGGCGAAAACATTTCATACGAGAAGGGACGCGGGGCTGCAGAGGACGAGGGCGTACTTGAGGCAGCGTTTGACGGCAATCACGGTTGGTTCTGGCGTAACCGCACCGATGCCGACGTCACCGTGACGCTGAAGACGAACGGTGCCTACACCGACATCAAACGGATGATGTGAACGATACGTCAATCTTATCCGGCGCCGTTTGGCGCCGGAGTGGCGCGCTGTTCATTGCCACGACCTCACTGTTTGGCGCACCACCGTCCCGTGAGCATTCGTGTCGGGTGGGCGGCGGCGTGGTGAATTGGTGCGCCGCTAGGCTGTCTCAACGTGATCATGCCGCATTGGCTGTTGGCGGAATCAGAGCCGAACGTTTGCCGCGATGGAGATCCTTGGCAAACACGCAAGCCGAACTGTGCCCAGGAGATAGCTTCAAGGCCGGTGGCATCTGTTGTTTGCATTCTTCGACCACCAAGGGGCAGCGAGTCCGGAACCTGCAGCCGGATGGTGGATTCGTAGGGCTCGGCACCTCCCCGATCATGACCGGAACCCTGCGCTGCTTTTCAGCGATCGGATCCACCTCCGGTGTCGAGGCCAGCAACATCTGCGAATAGGGATGGCCAGGGTGATCGTAGAGTTCCTGCGATGGCCCGTGCTCCACGATCTTGCCGAGGTACATCACGTAGACGCGCGATGCAGCCTGCCTGACCAACGCAAGGTCGTGGGCAATGAACAGGCACGCCACCCCCAAATCTTTCTGCAGGTGCAGGAAAAGGTTCATCACCTGGGCTCGGATGGACAGATCCAGTGCGCTAACTGGTTCATCGCAGATCAGCACTCTTGGATTCACGGCAAGGGATCGGGCAATCGCAACGCGCTGGCGCTGCCCTCCGGACAGTTCCCGCGTGTGCCGATCCTTCAAAGCGTCCGCCAGTCCGACCTGATCCAGGAGCGCCTTGGTACGATGGTTGCGGTCGGATTGTGATTTCAACCCGCTGATCAGCAACGCTTCATCGATCGTCTCACCGACCGTCTGTCTGTCGTTCAGGGACGAATATGGATCCTGAAACACGTATTGAAGCGCCCTGCGGCTTTCGCGCAGTGCTGCACCGGAGAGTGTGGTGAGGTCCACTCCATCAAGCAGGACTCGTCCCGCACTTGCCTTTTCGAGACCCACAATGGTGCGGCCGAGCGTCGACTTTCCGCAACCGGACTCGCCTACCAGACCGACGATCTCGCCCGGATAGAGCTCGATCGAGACGTCGTCGACGGCATGGATGAACTTGCCTCGCTGAACGCTTTTGAAGCGCGTCTGCAGATTTTCGACTTTCAGAACAGGACCGTGCGTCATGCTGCTGCCTTCCTTTGGTTGACAACCGCGCAGGCCACGACAACAGCGCTGTCGGCCGACCGCGCAAGTGGAGGGCGGCTTGCGGTGCATGCGGGAATTGCGAGCTCGCAGCGCGGGGCAAAGGCACAGCCTTTGAATGGCGCGCCCAGCGTTGGCGGTATCCCGGGAAGACCGCGAAACTCCGAACCGATCGGGTCTTCCCGCCGCGGGATCGCGTTGATCAGCCCTCTCGTGTACGGATGGCGTGGGGTCACGAGGACCTTGTCCACGGGACCTCGTTCGGCGGCCCGAGCCGCATACATGACAACGATGTTGTCGGCCGCTCCGGCGACTACCCCCATATCGTGAGTAATCAGCACCATGGCCATGTTGAGCCGCCGCTGCAGGTCCTTGAGCAGGCGCAGGATTTGAGCCTGGACCGTCACATCGAGAGCGGTCGTAGGCTCGTCCGCGATCAGAAGTTTCGGCTCGCCGGCCAGCGCAATGGCAATTACGATGCGTTGCCTGAGACCACCCGACAGTTCGTGGGGGAATTGACGAAGTCGCGCTGCTGGATCCGAGATGCCGACCAGCTTGATGAGTTCCAACGCCCGCTCCTCCGCGGCGCGCGGGGTCATCTTGAGATGGAGTTCCGCCATCTCGGCGATCTGCCTTCCAACACGGCGGACGGGGTTCAGCGCGCTCATCGGATCCTGGAAAATGAATCCGATCGACTTGCCTCGCATCTTACGGATCTCGGATTCCGGCAAGCCGATCAATTCGCGCCCGTCGAAGCGCACCGATCCCGACAAGTTCGTCGTCACGCCGGTCGGCATTAGCCCGAGCGGCGCGAAGTTCATTACAGTCTTGCCGCTACCGCTTTCGCCGACGATGGCAAGGCATTCTCCCTGCCGGACGGTGTAGCTGACGCCATCGACGGGGCGTACCGCGGCCTTCGCGGTCAGGAGATCGACCGTCAGATTGCTGACGTTCAAAAGGGGTTCGTCATGCATCCGAATTCTCCTTGGCCCAGCCGGCGACCTCAATTCTGCGCAAGGCAAGCGTCCGCCTCGAAAGCG
This sequence comes from Mesorhizobium sp. M0011, assembly GCF_040324155.1. NCBI lineage: Bacteria > Pseudomonadati > Pseudomonadota > Alphaproteobacteria > Hyphomicrobiales > Phyllobacteriaceae > Mesorhizobium > Mesorhizobium sp. M0011. The sequence goes on from NZ_JAMYVQ010000005.1 coordinate 264,656, forward strand.
GCTTGGGAATGCGATTAAGTGCTATGGATTCGCCGAGGATGTTGAAGCCGATCACCGCAGCGGTCAGGGCCAGGCCGGGCAGGATAACCTGTCGCGGATCCGACTCGAGATACGGCAAAGCATCAACAAGCATCTGTCCCCATTCCGGCGTGGGCGGCTGAATGCCCAGACCAAGGAAGCTGAGTGTTGCGACAGCCAAAGCGGCTGTCCCGGCATCCGCCGTCGCATAGACCATGACCGCGCCGATGGTGCCGGGGAGCAAATGGCCGAAGTAAATGCGCCATGGGCTGGCGCCCAGCACACGCAGGGCTTCGATATGCGGCTTGCTCATGATGCTGACCGCCACGGCCCGGCTGATACGACCGCTCATCGGCCACCATGCCAATGACAGAGCCAGTACCATGGTCCAGTAGCCCGGCCCGACGATCCCGATCACGGCAAGGGCAGTGATCAGGCTTGGGATGGACAGTCCGACGTCGACGATGCGCATCAGCAGGTCGTCTACCCAACCGCGGTGGTAGCCAGCGATGGTCCCCATGGCGACACCGACCGTCATTGCAATGATGAGGACCGAGCCAACGCTGACCAACGACGTATTCGCCGCAATGATCAGGCGGCTGAGCGTATCGCGCCCGAGATGGTCGGTGCCGAGCCAATGTGCGGCAGTTGGTCCCAGGCCGGTCTCCAGTAAGTTCTGTGCGCTGGGATCTTGTGGAGCGAGCCATGGCGCGAAGCTGCCCAGGGCGAGGAAGAGGCCGATCACGATCAAGGCCACGCGGGGCAACTTGTTCAACCGGGCGAATGCAGGCTTTAATCTATTCATGGTCAGCTCCATTGGCGCCGGACACGTGGATCGGTCATCAGAACTGCGAGATCGACGATCAGATTCACCACGATGAAGAAGGCGAGGAAGATCAACAGGCAGGCCTGCACGACCATGAAGTCCCGGAACTTCACGCCTTGGAGAAAGTAGTCGCCCACGCCCTGCCAGGCGAACAGCGGTTCAACGATGATAGCAGTTGCGGTCATCAGGCCGACCTGGGTTCCCAGTGCGTTGATGAACACAGGTATGATGTTTGGCAGCGCGTCGCGGAACAGGATGGCGGTCCGTCCCAGACCTTTGCTTTTGGCCGTCAACACGAAGGGGCTGGCCATGGCCTCTTCCAGTCCCACACGAACGACACGGCTGAGCACGGCGGCGGGCAGCACCGCGACAGTGACCCATGGCAGCACCCAACTTTCCGGACCGCCGAAGCCGAAGGATGGAAAGAGCTGAAAGGTGACAGAGAAACCATAGATCATCAGCGCCCCGACGAAGAATGTCGGTGTCGATGCGCCGAGAAGAGCCAAACCGCGCGAAACGCGGTCCGGCAGTCTGTAGGGCCAGAAGGCACCCAGGAATCCGAGAGCCAGGCCGAGCAGGGTCGCAACCACGGCGCTGCCAACGATCAGGGTACCGGTGACCAACATGCGCTTTGGCAAGTCCGCACTGACTTCCTGGCCCGTTCTGTAGGAGATGCCAAAATCTCCTCGGACTGCATCGCCGAGCCAACCCGCGTAGCGCATCAGCAGGGGCTTATGCAGTCCGATCTCTTCGGCAACCTTTTCGACGTAACCCGGGGTTGCAACTGCTCCTCTGAGTTCAGCGATGAGAACAGCGACATTTCCCGGAGCCGAAACAACCAGGGTAAAGCAAACCAGAGACGCCATGAACAGCAGTACGAGGGAGTGCCTCAGCCTCTTGCTGATGAAGTGGATCAACGCGCCCTCCCTCTACTCGGCCAGCACGATATTTTCGTATGGCATATCGTATTCGGTGACCGGGCTGGTGAAGCCCTGGACCCGCTTGGAGTGCGCCCAGATGCTGGGAACGTAAACCAACGGCGCTATCGCGTCGTTGTCACGCAGCCAGTCGTAAACCTTTTGGATCGATGGCGCGATCTGATCCCCGGTTGCCGCTGTCGCAGCGTTGATCAGCGGGTCCAGGTTGGCCGGATCGGTGAACAGCTTGCCCTCGACATCGTTTTTGAAGGTCGAGAGGCACAAGGCCACCACCGTGCCGAACGGATCGTAAGGAGCCCCGTAGGTCAGGAAGAAGCCGAGATCGTATTTCCGTTCGAGCATGTCGGTGTGCTTAGAAGCGTGGTCGACAGAGCGGACGATCAAATTGATGCCGATTTCCTTCATCTCGGATTGTATGACTTCGGCCACGACGCGAGAGCCGGGAACGGCGTCGGGACTGACGACAATCTCAAGCGTCAGTGGCGTGCCGTCCTTGGAACGCACGGGACCACCCGTCCAACCCGCCTTCTCCAGGAGCGCTGATGCGGCCGCAACGTCGCGAACTGGGGCATCATGCTGGGTGCCAGCAAATGGCAATGCATCGGAGAACAGGTTGCCCGCCGGTCGGGCAAAGCCTTGGTAGAGCGCCTGGGAAATCGCCGCGCGATCGATCCCTATGCTGACGGCCTTGCGCACTTGCGGATCCTTGAGCGCTTCGGTGCGATCGGGATTGAAAGCCATCACCAGTGTGACGTTGCCGGGATCGATGACCACGTTGAGCCCTGCGGCCTCGAGCTGCTTTGCCTCAACGGGGGTAAGCGGCGCGATCCAAAACCCGCCGACGAGATCGATCTCGCCAGCGCGCAGGGCGGCAACCCGCGCGCGCGGATCAGGGATGACCTTGGCTTCGAGACGCTGATAAGTCGGCTTGTCGCCCCAGTAGCCGTCGTAGCGCTCGAAAACACTTTGTGTATCGTCAGCGCTAAGTTGACGCCAAGGACCGGTGCCGACGGGTTCGACAAATTTGCCATTCGCATCGACCGATTTGGGGCTAAGGAACCTCGGCGGCCGTGTGTAGGAAAGCTCCTGCATGAGCGCCAGCGGCGGTTCTTTGAAATGAACGGCTATCTGGTGCTCATCGATCACTTCCAACGATTGAAAATACTTGGAGCAGTTCATCCAGCTGAACTGATCGAGTCCTAGCCAACGCTCCAGATTCCACTTGCAGCTGGCTGCATCGAACACTGCGCCGTCCTGGAACGTTACCCCCTGGCGCAACGTAAGATGCAACGTCTTGCCCCCCTCTTCGATCTTCCAGTCGGTCGCAAGGCAAGGCTCGATCTGGCCGCCCTTGCCGTACCGCACCAGCGGCTCGAACATCAGGTCCTGAATGGCCCAGATCGCGTAGTGGCTCTGCGGATCAAGATTGCCCGCGGGTTTGGCGATCGCCACTCGCAATGTGCCCGCCGCCCCCTCGGCAAAGGCAAATTTGGTGAAGGTAGCATCGGTTATTGCGAGTCCTAACGCCCCTGATCCGATCTGCAGAAATGTACGCCTGTTGAATGACATGATTGCTCCTCTCGTTGCTTATTGTTCCCTGGGGCCTAGGTTGCCTCGAAAGGCACTGGGGCCTTTTTTGTATAGACATATCACATTATTGTATACAATTTAATTTAGACATCGTATCCCTTCTAATAAGTTTTTGTGCTCATTTGCGCAGGTGAGGTCTGCACCGCAACCCCGCCTCGCGCGACGACCTTGCCGCGCTTGACGACCAACGCGCGCGGCCGGTGGGACACGACGGCATCGGCGAGTGTCTCGCCTTCCACCAAAACCATGTCCCCCCAGCAGCCGGGCATCAGGCCGTACCTTTCCAGCGCAAGAACTCCGGCACCGCCGCGCGTGCAGACGTCGAGGGCCCATTCGAGTTCATCGTCGCGGCGAAAATTGTTGCGCAAGCCGACAAACATCGCGCGTTCCAGCATGTCACCACTGCCGTAAGGTCCCCAGATGTCACGGATGCCGTCATTTCCGGCGCCGACGACCACTCCAGCAGATCGCAATTTGGCGACCGGAGGCGACGGCTGCGATGCCGGCCCGGTGGTAAGAATATGGATCGAAAGCTCCGCCAACTCGTCGATTAGTCGGCCGACATAATCGGCATCGTGCATGCCGAGACAGAAGGCATGGCTGACTGCCACCCTTCCCTGCATGCCGAGTGCACGGGTGCGTTCGATGATGAGTTCGAGCGAAAAGGCGCCAAGCTCTCCCGCTTCGTGCAAATGTATATCTATGGGCCGGCCAAAACGTTGAGCGAGGTCGAAAATTGCATCGAGGTGCCCTTTGGGATCGCGATCAACCCCAGCAGGGTCCAGCCCGCCGACCACCTCGGCGCCCATTTCCAACGCCCGTCGCATAAGTTCGACAGTGCCAGGCCGGATCATCATACCGCCTTGAGGAAAGGCGACGATCTCAATATCGACGAGGTCTCGTAGCTCGTCACGAGTGCGCATGACGCCCTCTACACCGGCAAGGCCGTGCACGGTGTCGATATCGACGTGGCTACGGATATGGGTGGTGCCTTGCGCCACTGAGGCAAGCGCCTGTCGACGCGACTGGCGGACCGGATCGATACCCAAGCGGATCTTGGCTTCACGCTCGGTCTCGATCTTGTCTATCAAGCGAGGGCCGACTTCATTGCGATACCACGCCATTCCGATCATCGATTTATCGAGGTGGGTGTGCGCTTCGACCAAGCCCGGAACGACGATGCGACCTCCGCCGTCCTCCACCAGCCCGCCCAAAGGTGAAAGCTCCGGCTCGACGCGGGTAATGCGGCCATTCTCAATAAGAATATCCACATTGGCGCCAGCCATCGGGCGCACATTTCTAATCAACAAATTGGTTGTCATGCGGTGCGCTCCTCCCAGAGGCAGCCTATCGTCTGCGGCACGGCGACGGCCGCGCCTGCAGATCCGTGTACGTAACTACCGCATAATTGTATACCTATTTCAAGATAAATCGTATCCCATATTGACAAAAATATATCTTGATCGATAAGTTGCGGGAGCTTAGGGGGATGCGATGACCAAATCGAGTCGAGCCGAAAACGTCTACTTGTCGCTGCGTCGCGCCATCATTGAGCAGGCGCTTCGCCCCGGTATGAAATTGCCCGAAGACGCCATCGGCGAGCAGTTCGGCGTTAGCCGGACCAGCGTACGAAACGCGCTTGTCCGACTGAGTGCCGAAGGCCTGGTGGAGGTGAGGAATAATCGCGGAGCCTGCGTCGCCGAACCGACGCTCGAGGAAGCGTTAGATATATTTTCCCTACGACGCTGCCTGGAGCGCGAGGTAGTGGACCGGCTTTCGCGAAAGATCACACCCGCTCAATTTGCGGCACTTGAGGGCCACGTCAAACTTGAAAGGGATGCAGTAAACACGAGCGGACCATTATCGATACGGCTGGCGGGCGAATTCCACATTCTGCTGGCCGAACTCACGGGATCGAAGCCGCTGACCCGTTATGTCAGCGAGATTGTATCGCGCTGTTCGCTGATCCTAGCCTTGTACAGCCGTCCGCACTCCGATCAGTGCGGCGTCGACGAACACGTCGAAATCATTCAGGCGCTGCGCCAACACAATCCCGAGCGCGCCATGCATGCGATGGAACACCATCTCGAGGCACTCGAGGCTCGGGCGCAAATCAGCGATCAAACTGAGCCCGACGTTCGCTCCATCCTGAGTACATACGCTCAGGCAGGGTGACCAACTCTCAAGCAGCTTGGCAAAATTCAGGAGGATATAATGCTCAACCCCCAGCCCGAGCCGGTGGGGCAGCGGAGCCGCGTGAGCATCGACTTCGCCCGCATCTCGGCACGCGAACGCTACAAGCTGCTGATCGGGGCAGTGGTGCCTCGGCCAATCGCTCTGGTGACCACACGACACCCCGACGGGACTGTCAATGCTGCGCCCTACAGCTTCTTCAATTGCCTCTCGGCCGATCCTCCAATCCTAGCCCTGGGTGTGGAGAACCATAATGACATGTCCTTCAAAGATACGACGCTCAACATCCGACTGACTGAGGAATTCACAGTCAACATCGTGGACCATGCGCTGGTTGACGCCATGAACGTCTGTGCCGTCCCATTTCCTTCCCACATTGACGAACTGGCCGAGGCCGGACTGACGCCTGTGCCCGGTGAGACGGTCCAATGCCCCTACATTTTCGAAGCGCCTATAGCCTTCGAATGCCGCCGACATTTGACGCTTGGCCTGGGTAAGTCGCGCGAGATTGTCCTTGGTCAAGTTATGCGGATGCACATTCGTGAGGATCTTGTTGACCAGGAGCGTTTCTATATCGATCAACTCGCGCTAGACGCCGTCGGCAGAATGGGTGGACACGGTTATTCGACCACCCGCCACCAGTTTGACCTGCCAACGATGTCGCATGAGCAATGGTTGGCAATGAGGCCTATGCCACCCAACACCGATGGATAGCGCCCTGATCGCGCAACGCGCTCGTCGCTTCAATCATCCTTCCTGATCGGGCAGAGACGCTGCCTGCGGCCAAGGACCCTGCCGATGCCGGGCTGGGAGAATATTCACTGCAGCTGGGCTACAGCGCGCTGGAAGCTGTTAAAACCCCTTGCGGCAAAGGGTTTCAAGATCCGCCTTTGTCATTTCCTCGATGCCGAGCGCAGGAAGAATATCATTATCTCCCTTGAGATCCCGGCCATAAGCCGCCGACAAGATGGAAATTCCGGATTCATGGAGTGTCGCCGGATTTCCGCTGATCTTCCCCAGAACGGCAGTCGGTAGCAGGCCGAACGGAACATCCTCGAGAATATAGCGGCTCTGGATGGTTGTCGGGCCAAACCCGCCGCGGCCTAGACGATCCATCTCCTGGTTCATTTCCGAAACAGTGCCCATGGGGACGTGGAACGACAATGAAAAATGTTCCTGGACGGTACGAACCGCGATACCGAAATGGGCAGCGATGGCCAACCGTTCGGCATCCAGAGCCTCGATCAAGCGACCAACGGCAGGAGTGACATTTCCCCCCTGGCTCCACTGCTCGGCCTTCTCCATGCGTGTGAGATTGAGAAGGGCAATTCCCAGATGGTTTTGCGGATTGAGGTTGCTGAGCGCAATCGCCAGCAGACCATCCCGCTTGACGAAACGATCGCCGAACAAGGCCGTGCAAAGCTGGTACCCTTGGTCGAGCGCATCGAAAGGCAGCGTCGCGACGTCAAGCTTCTGGCGAATGGAAGTGACATTGACTTCGGTTGGTCCGAGCTGGCGCCCAGTCAGTAGTGTTGTGCCCCAAACGACGATCGGCAACCTGACCTTGCGCTCGGTCAACCGCTTCCGAAGATACAGCGCCCCGAACGAACTATGCGAACTGATGATGACCGGAATTCCATCTGCCAGATGAGGGACGGCGGCGTCCATCACCATCTTGTGGCCGTAAGCCGGAAGCGCGATCACCACCACGTCCGCCTGGTCGATAGCATCTCTACAATCCTTGGCAATGCGCACCGGCACCGTCGCCTCGATATCACCCGTCGCCTTCAATAATTCGCCAGCAGCCAACGTTCTGGTGCGGTGTCCCGACGGTGACCAAAGTGTTGGCGAGTGTCCCGATTGTGCCAAATAGACCGCAAGGCCATAGGCAATTGCTCCGGCGCCCAGAATACTTACGCGCATAACATTCCTCCTGTTGCAGGCTTTATGGTTCGAGAATCCTTGCCGTCCCCGCCTGCAAGTTTTTTCATCACGAGGTTTCGAATTGGAGTCACCTCGGTTGCCCCCAGCCGTTTCGATCAAGGGCTCCGGCTCTGAGCCGGCAAGCGCCGCTGAGAACATTAGTTTCCACTTGACATATATCAAAAATGAATGAGACGATGTCAATCATACGTGTTTCACATGTAGCGAGAATATGGAAACTCGGGACCTTCAGACCTTCCTTGCGGTGGCTGCCAGCGGCAGCATTACCAAGGCGGCTGACATGCTCGGGCGTTCCCAACCTGCGGTGACACGCACCATTCAGGATCTTGAGGGCGAACTTGGCTTCGAATTGCTGCACCGGGTCGGTCGACGGGTGCAGCTATCTGAAGAGGGTGTCGCATTTGAAGAAGAAGCGCGGCGACTGCTGATGTCCTTCACCGAACTCGCGGCGCGGGCCAAGATGATCGCCGCCGGCCGGGGTCGGATCCTGCAGATTGTCACAACCTCCGCGATCGGCACTGGCCTGATCCCGACGGCCATGGCCGAGCTCAAGGGTATCGAGCTTCCGCACGAGACACATCTCGGACAGTTTCTTCCCTCCATCGTGGCCCAGGAAGTGCGCAGCGGTCGTGCCGAGATCGGCTTTTCAAGCCTGCCGCTCGATACGCCCGGCCTGGATGTCCTGCGGCTCTATTCGGCGCCCGATGTTGCTGCTGTGCGGGAGGACGATCCGCTGGCAGAACTCGACGTCATACCGCTTTCGGCCTTTGCCGGCCGTCGCGTCGCTACCTTGCTCAACCCGCTGCGTTTCCAACTGCACGTCTCCAAGGCATTGGCCGCCAGGGGTATCGACACCGGGCCAGTGATCCGGACGAATACTGCCTATGGCGCGTTGCAGCTTGTGCGCCGGACCGGCGTTGCCGCTGTCATTGATCCCCTCACCGCCTATGGCGTGGCCTTGCCAGGGGTCGCCATCCGCCCGATTGACGCGACCGTTCTCTTTTATTGGGGGGTTGTGGCTGCCGAAAAACGTCCCCTTCGTCCAGTCGCACAGGCGTTGATGGAGGCGGTCGAAGCGGTGGCTGAACGATCGATAGTCGGCTTCAAGAAACTCGATCCGGCCTTGGCCGGCCAACTGGTGACCGATCCTGCATCCGCCACAAATCACGGAACGGGGATATGAAGCATTCCCCCACCGCGCCAATTTTGACAAGTCTTGCCGCGCTCGAGGCACAGCTGGCGCAGGATCTCGACTTCCTCGAACTGCCTGCCAGGCCATGGGTCCCGGCACGTTCGCACGATGGTGTCCCTGTCCGTGACGTCGTGGTGATCGGCGCCGGCATGTGTGGACTTGCTGCCACGGCAAAGCTGGTGCTGACGGGGATAACCAATGTCGTTGCCTATGACGCGGCTCCGGCAGGGCTCGAAGGGCCGTGGGTAACGTTTGCCCGCATGCAAACGCTCCGGTCGCCGAAAACCCTGCACGGTCCGTCGCTCGGCCTGCCGCAATTGACGTTCCGCGCCTGGTTCACGGCGCAATGGGGCGTTGAGGCCTGGCGGTCGCTGGACAAAATCCCCAAGGGCCAGTGGATGGATTACCTGGTCTGGTACCGCAAGGTCCTGGCTCTGCCATTGCGCAACAGCGTGCGCGTGACCGCCGTCGAACCCGTTGGTGATCTGATTGCGATCGATATCGAAGGCGCGGAATCCGGCCGGGTTCTCACCCGTCGTCTGGTTCTGGCCACCGGTCGCTCCGGTCTGGGCGGTATTGCCGTACCCGATTTCCTCAACGGGATCGATCGCGCCTATTGGGCCCATTCTGCCGACGACATCGATTTCGATGCGCTGAAAGGCAAGCGTGTGGCAGTTATCGGCGCCGGTGCCTCTTCCATGGACAATGCTGCGACCGCACTCGAGGCGGGCGCCGATTCTGTCGACATGTTGATCCGGCGCAAGGAGATGCCGCGCATCAACAAGCTGACCGGCATCGGCAGCCCGGGTGTCGTACTCGGCATGCATGAATTGCCCGATGCCTGGAAGTGGAAGTTCTTCGACTACACCGCCTCCACCCAGACGCCGCCGCCGCGTTCATCCACGCTTCGCGTGTCTCGCCACGCGAATGCCCGGTTCTTTCTCGACTGCGGCATCGTTGCGGTAAGGGAAGATCCGGAGGGCCTGCTGATCGAAACCACACAAGGGCCGATGCGCTACGACTTCCTGATCGCGGCAACCGGTTTTTCAAATGACTTCAACGGCCGCCCGGAATTCGCGGCGATCGCCCCACATATTCGCACCTGGTCGGATGGCCGATATAGGCCGGATATGGGGCCGGGTCGTGCAGGCATGTCGGACGCGCCGGATCTCGGTCCTGCCTTCGAGTTTCGCGAACGCGTCCCCGGCTCCTGCCCGATGCTTGCACATATCCACTGCTTCAACGACGCCGCCATGCTGACGCACGGCAAGGTCTCCGGCGACATCCCGGCCGTCAGCGCCGGTGCCGACCGTCTTGTGCGCGGCATTGCCGCATCGCTGTTTGCCGAGGATGTCGAAACCCACTTCGCCAATCTGATCGCCTACGACACGCCCGAACTTCTGGGCGACGAGTGGGTCGATTCAACACCCTTGTTGCACAAGGAGGCCGCGCTGTGATTGACGCAATGGACAAGGCAGCGGGTCTTTCACCGGACGATGCCCTTTTCGCTGCACGGCGGTTTCGGCCCGAATTCGTGCGAGGGGCCGAGGAATGTCGCCTCTCGGTGCTGCACCCGGCAAACGATCAGGGGCTGGCGCCGAATTTGCGTGTTGCTCTTGCCCGTCGCATGGCCGCCCTGAATGCCGATCCGGTCCTGGTGGCCGAATATGATGTTCAGCTGGATCAGCTTGATCCGACAGAGCAGCTTCTGGCTGTAGCCCAGGGCGAGACGGCTCTGGAAGAACCATTGGCGACTATCGCCCGGCACGCCGACCTGGTCACGGTGACGCCAAAAAAGGCCGAGGCGAGCGACATCGCCCTGCTCGCCCAGGCCGGATTGAGCAATCCTCAGATCGTCGCGCTCTCCGAACTGATTGCCTTCGTCAACTTCCAGACGCGGGTAGCGACCGGCTTGCGATTGATGAGGTCGGCATGATTTCCTCGGTGCGCCTGAAGCCGCTGAACTGGCAGCCATACATCGCGCCGGTCGAGCTATCCGAGGCCACGCCGGAACAGCTTGAAGCGATGAAGGTCACGCCATCAGCCAAGAAAGTTTCGGAATATGTGCGCACCCTTGCGCATGACCCTGAGAGCTATCTTGCCCGCACGATTCTGTTCAACGCAATCATGTATGTCGAAGGCGGGCTTGCCCGCCCTGACCGCGAGCTTGGTGCATTAGGTGCGTCCATCGTCAATGGCTGCAAATTCTGCGCCGTTGTTCACGCCCGCAGGCATGCAGAGCTGACCAAGAACGACGAAGTGGTCACCGCGCTCTATCTCGATAAACCTGAAGCGCTCGGCCCACGCGATGCGGCAATCTACAGTTTTGCCCGCCGCCTGTCGGCGGCCCCGTCGGAAGCGACGGCAGACGATATCGCCGCGCTTCGATCAGTCGGCATGGACGACCGCGAGATTATCGACCTGATCCACGCCATATCGATCTTCGGCTGGGCAAACCGGCTGATGCACGTTCTCGGCCATGCGGAGAGCGGGTGATGATGTCACATGCGGTCGAAGCAGTCCGTCTCACACTTTCCGAAGGGCCAACCAGCAATGCTTGAACTCAAAGATGTAAAGCTGTCTTACGGAAGCACGCAGGTTCTGAACGGCGTCAATCTATCGGTAAAGCGGGGTGACGTGGTTTCGATCATCGGCCCCAGCGGCACCGGCAAGACCACGTTGCTGAAATGCATCAACTACCTGGCCAAGCCGTCCTCAGGAACCATCGCCTTCGATCAGATTCGGATGGATTACCAGCGCGCCGACAAAACAGCTGTCCAAGCGATCCGGTTGCGAACGGCGATGGTCTTTCAGCAATTCAACGTCTTCAAGAACATGACGGTCCTGCAGAACGTGATGGATCCCCTGGTCGTCGTGCAGCGGAAGTCCGCGGACGAGGCGCGGGAGATCGCCTTGCGGGAGCTCGAGCGGGTCGGGCTCACCCCGAAGCGAGATAGCTATCCCTCCCAACTGTCGGGCGGCCAGCTCCAGCGCACAGGCATTGCGCGCGCCCTGGCAGTTCGACCCGACGTGATACTCTTCGACGAGCCTACGTCATCGCTGGATCCCGAGCTCGTCGGTGAAGTTCTAAAGGTGATCAAGGATGTCACCTCGTCAGGGATCACTTCGCTGCTTGTGACCCACGAGATGCAATTCGCAAAGAACATCTCCAACCGGATCGTCTTCATGGATCGTGGCGTGGTCGCCGCCGATGGCAGCCCGGCTGACATCTTCGACGCACCGTCCAGCCCACGACTTGCTCAATTTCTGCAGTCAGAACTCGCTTTTCAATAATCCAACAAGAAGGGAACCTAAGACATGTCTGCGATCACATCCAGTTTCTCTCGCCGCTATGCCCTGGCCATCGCCGGCGGCATCGCGATTGCCCTTGCAACGGCGGGGATCAGCTATGGCCAGACCGTTCGCACGATCAAGATCGCTACGTCTGCCGAATCCAAGCCGCTTGCATGGGGCGCGATCGGCGTCGAGCCGCAAGGCTATGAGCCCGATCTTCTGAAGGCGATCAACGCAAAGCTGCCGCAGTACAAGTTCGAAATGGAAGGCGTCTCCGACATTGCCCAGGAAACCGGCCTCGCCACGGGCAAGTACGACATCGCGGTCGGTGGCTACTACAAGTCGCCCGAGCGCTCCAAGCAGTTCCTCATTCCGGAAAATCCCATGGGCGCCAGCCTGATGAAGATCTACAGCAAGAAAGACAGCGGCATTAAGGAAATGAAAGACCTGGTCGGCAAGAGGATCGTTCCGACCACGGCCGGTGGTGGAACCTACAAGTTCATCATGAATTGGCAGAAAGAAAACCCGCAATACAAGCTCGAAGTCACGGCATCGAGTGCCGGTATCCCCTACCCGAACCGGCTGGACGAAGTTCAGAACGGCAAGTTCGACGCTCTCGTCCTGCCGTCGAATCTCGGTGAGCAGACCGTCATCGAGCAAAAGAAACTCGATATCGTGGCGTCCGAACCAGTGTTCAGCAACAACACCTACATGCTGATCCACAGATCTGACGAGAACAAGGTTCTGGCCGACGATGTGAACAAGGTTCTCAAGGAATTGAAAGACGACGGCACGATCGAAAAGCTCTCGCAGAAGTGGTTCGGCGAGGGCATCGTCCAGTACATGAAATAGCACGGCCGTCGACGACCATAAGGCTGAATTGCAAGAAGGAGCGTTTCAAAGTGGATGTATCTGCTATGATTCCCGAGTTGCTCTCGGCACTGCCGCTGACGCTCGCCATCACGTTTACAGCCCTCATTTCCGGGTTTTGCCTGGCTCTCATCGCGACAACCCTCCGGGTCCGCAGGGTGCCAGTCATCAGTCACCTGGTGGACCTCTACGTGTCCTATGCCCGGAGTGTTCCTGTCGTACTGCAGTTGTTCGTCGCGTTTTATGGGCTTCCGCTGTTGGTGATCCTGTTCGGCGCCAAAGATTTTATTTCAGCGACGATGGCTGCCATGGTGGGGTTGAGTCTCTACCACGGCGGCTATCTGTCGGAAGTCATGCGGCCTGCATACCTGGCCGTCGATCGCGGCCAGCACGATGCGGCCGACAGCCTTGGATATACGTTCCGACAGAAAATTACTCGCGTCGTCGGCCCGCAAGCGGTGCACTTCGCTTTGCCGGGCTATGGGAACTCCATCATCTACCTGATCCATAACGTTGCGCTGGTCATGTACATCGGGGCGGCCGACGTCATGGCGACTGCGCATCTGATCATGGAGCGCGACTACAACCAGTTCCAGTTCGAAACCTACCTCGTCTTGGCGGTCATCTATTCGCTGATGTGTCTGGTCGCATGGCTCGTCGTGCGCTTCTTCGAGCTTCGATCACCGATGCAAGCGCCTGAGGCGACGACAACAACTCCGATCAAGAACGAGCTCCTCGCGAGCGTCTGACGTAAGGGTATTCAACCATGTTTGATACGGATATTTTGCTCCAGGACACGCAGGAAATTCTGAGTGCCGTACCCGTGACGATTGGAATGGCGCTCATGATTTTCGTCCTGTCGACGATAGTCGGCAGCATATTCGCGCTTATCGAATACAGACGGGTGCCGGGGCTGCGAGAGCTCATCATGACTTACAAGATCGTCTTCAAGGGCGTTCCGATGGTCATCGTGATTTTCCTGGCCTATTTCGGTCTGCCCCCCGCATTCCTGTTCCTGTTCTCGTTGCTCGGGATCAATTTCAACGCCCACGAAACCCCCAATTGGGTCATCCTTGTAGTTGCGATTACCGGCTGTGTCGCCGCGTTCCAATCGGAGATTATCAAGGGAGCCCTGAATGCATTCGACACCGGTCAGTCGGATGCAGCCCATTCGCTGGGCTATACGGACGGCCAACTGTTCCGACGTATCCTATTTCCCCAGGTGGCCCTCACGGCAATTCCTGACCTGACAACTTCGATGATGGTCATCATGAAGGCCCTTTCTCTCGGATTCGCCATCGAGGTTGTCGATATCTTCGCCCAGTCCCAGTTGACCGCCGCGCTAAACTACTACTACCTCGAAGCCTTCGTGATTGCCGTCGTGATCTATATGGTGATTGCCTATATCGTCACACAGATTGCCGACAGGCTGGAGCAGGCGCTGAGGGTGCGGACGTGAGGCGGATGTGGGATAGAATCGTCAAGCTTCGGATATCGAGCCGCACCTGGGAGGCAATTCTTTCGGGGATGAAAAGCTTGAGGAGAAACCCAAGTAGCCGATGTATGTACCGGTGAGTTTCATGCGTTTGGTTGATAGCATCGTTTGTCGCTGCTGACCGGCTTCCTGCCGACTGAAGCACCGATCGCGCGGACGCAACGTTGCGCTTGTGCCAACCAGGGCAGGAAACGGCGGATTCACAGGGCTTGGCACATCTCCCTTTAGGATGATCCGCTGACGTTCGCGCTCCTCAACTGGACTTGTCGACGGGACCGCGCTGAGTTCGTCGGCTTCGGGACAGACTTTCCCGTCCCCACGGTCTTTGCAGCACCAAGATAGGTCCATCACGCCCAACACCGTAGAAAATGCCGCAAGTCTTCTGAGTGCGGGGAAAGACGGTAGCGGTCTAAAGACTCGAATCCCAGAATGAGAGCTCCGATCAAGTTTGCACCACTGCGGATCGAGACACCCCAGCGTCCCTCATGTGCACGCGCAATTCGACCGGAGGCGCAAGGCAGAAAGTTCGAAACGGTTCCAAGGGCGCCGCAGCGGACGATGAGGTTCGCGGATATCCCGGCGAACATCCGCACGGCAACGGTCAATATCGGCGGCAGAAGAGCGTCCGAAAAGGGCTGTCGGCGGCTCTGTCGCGGGAACGAAAAAAGAAGAGAAGCAGAACTTTCGCGTGCGATTTTTGCACACGACATCTCGTAACTAATTGATTATATTTAGCTATCTTGCCGATCCATCAATCCCCTACCCGGTGGGAATGACTGGTGTCTTAGCGTGATTGAGTTCTCACCGGTCACTTAATGCACACGAAAGTCAACTTGGGCCAGCGCTATCGCCGCATCATTTGTCGTTAGTTCACGCCGCGGTTTCGGGTTGTTTGCCAGGAACATTGATTTTAACGCCTGCCTTGGTCAAAGATGTGAGATACCGATGCGGATCCGTGACACCTGCCCCCACAGCTTTTCCTAGAGCGATTCCTATTTTGAGAGAATCGTAGGATTCCCAAAGCCGGATGTTTGTGATTCAAGATGCTGGCTGGATTGGAGGCCAGCATCTGATGACGCGAGC